>WRMR01000011.1 GCA_009776995.1 Planctomycetaceae bacterium
ATGCTGTAATCCCCCCCAAAAAAACTTGAAGTATCCAGAGTGTGGACAAGCACAGCGATCGTTTTGCGCTCGGATGAGAAAAACAGTGGGGACTTTGCGGTGAAAAGTTGATTCGGAAGGTGTAAAAGGTTAACGAAAGAACGCAGAGATCAGAAAAAATCGCTTTGCGATTTGCCCAAAGCGGGGTTTCCGAACAAGTCTATTAAAGAAATGATGTTTTACGGAATCGTTTGAACTTCGCTGTTTTCCCCCATATCCCATGCTTTGATCCAAGTCACCTTGACCGGCTTCATGTGGAATGACTTTTCGAGTTGTTCGCAAAAGTCATAAAGGTGCGCCGCGCCGTAAAAGATAGCGATTTTCTTTTCGCCACGGTCAATGACCTCTCGTAATTTCGCCAGGGCATACTCATTGCGTTCGCGGATGAGCGTTGAGCCTTCATCGCCTTCGAAAATCCAAAGCTGGTCTTCAATCTGTTGGCATATTTCCGTAGCAAAAACACGTTTCAGGCCGAGCGATTTATCCCGCGTGGCCAATAACGAACCGAACATCCGGCCTACCGTCTTGTCCGACTGTGTACTTTGTTTGAGACTTTGCATCATTGCACGGGTAAAGATATTGGCCATTTCGCCTTCGGTCACCATACGATTCAGGAACACGTCGGGCGGCATATCGGCATGGATCATGTTGCGCGGCGTGTAATCAATGTGGTGCAACTGGTGTTCAAGTTTCAACAGGTCGGCAAATCCGTTTTGCACCCCGGCGATCAAACCGGGGTTTTCCTCAGACCTGGCGGCTGTCTTTGGGTCAATTCGCGTTCCTTCTTCGGCGACGAGTTCGAACAGCACGACGTCGTATTCCGTGAAGAGTTGATTGAGTTTTTTGTAATATTCCGCGTCGGCAACATGAACCGCCCCGATCAGGTCAACCGTTGCTGCGTCCTTGTCGCCGGATTTCAACTCGAAATGAATAACGGCCGTGTCCATCGCAATCGCACGGGTCGGTGCCTTCTCCGAGTAACGCACACGGATAACCGCCGATGTGTCCACCTCATCAGCACACACCATCAATTGCAGAAACAGCATCATCCCCAAAATTAACAGAGACTTTGCCAGTGAACGGAAAGATAACATGAGATGTGTCCTTTTTTGTCTGGTGGGTTGCGAACTAAGGCTTTTATCTGAAAACGATCAACTAAACATAGCGGTGATCACGGCGTGACCGCCCTGCCTTTGCTTGCTTTTCTCTGGCGAAAAACTAATTCTTCGATTCAAGTTCCCCGATCCTTTCACGGCATCGGGCGATGCGTTCCTTGCGGTCGTGGTAAACCAGCAGGGACTCCAGAGCGACACGGTACAACTCCAACGCCTCGTCAAAACGACCGAGAACATAGTATGATTCGGCCAGCCAATAGGCGTGATGTTTGAGATCACGCTCCTTGAGTTCAGGTGTTTTCGCCGAATCCATCGTATGAAGATAATGTGCAACTGCTTTTTCGTGCTGTCCCAATCCGGCAAATGCTCTGCCCCGGTAAGTGAGATTGATATCATCGTCTTCACGAACACTCCGCAACGCCGGGTCATCCGAACGAATTGCCAGTTGGTAAAATTCGACCGCCTTGTCCCGCTCTCCCAAAGTGTCGTACAGTTCCCCCAGATAAAAGTACGGCTGCGATTGGTGTGGATCAAGTGCGATGCTTGCGTTCAATTGTTCAATGGCTTCCTCAGTGCGTTCCTGTTTGATCAGCACGTCGGCGTAACAACAGTACCATTCCACGATTTCGCTGTCCATTTCAAGTGACTTTTTGAAATGGCCGAGCGATTCCTCAAAACGTCCCTGCCATTCCAACGCGTGAGCGTAGTAATGCACGGCAAAAGCATTTTCCGGGTTTATCTCACAGGCGGTTTTCATGTCCTGTTCCGCCTCGGCAAAAAGCAACAGGTCCTGTTTGGCCATGCCCCTCGCGTAATAGCAATCATCGTCTTTGGGAGCGACAGCCAATGCCTTGTCAAAGGCTTCGACCGCTTTCCGATATTTTCCCAACAAGCGATACGCCCAGCCCATCCAGTACCAGGCCGACGAAACAGTTGGGTCGTTCTCAACGACCTTGCTGAAATCGTCAATGGCTCCCGGATAGTCTTCGGCACGATAACGGTAATAGCCGCGAAACCAAGTTGCCTCCAAGTCTTCAGGGGCAAGTTTCATCGCCTGAGTCAAGCCTTCAATCGCCATGCGGACGCACTCGTCTGCATCAAAACACTCCTGCGGGAAAAAATCGGTCAATGTGACGAAAAGCTGCTCGCCCAGCACTTTTGCCCTTCGTGCCTGCAAATAAAGTCCTCCCCACGCGCGTCCCCGCAGAAGCCAGGCCGGTTGATATTCCGAATGGGTTTCAATGATCTGTGTCAGGTCGCGGATCGCCTCTTCATACCTCTCCAGCTCCCGTTCATAAATCGCGGCCCGTCCGTACAAGGCACCGATATGTCCGGGATGATAATAAATAACGCGGGAAAAATCCTCCACCGCCTTGTCGAATTGCCCGGTCATTCGATAGCAGGTCGCGCGAAAGTTGAAGGCCATCTCATTGTCCGGCTTCGCCTGGCAACAGACATTCAAATCTTCAATCGCACTCTCCGGATTCTCCAGGAGATAATGAGTCCTGGCCCGATGATAATAATTGTCCGCGTCGTCCGGCGTTTTTGCTATCAGGAAATCAAACAGTTCCAACGCTTCCCGGTAACGATCCAGATCAATCAGAGTCAGCCCTTTCCAATGAAGGAAGTAGTCATCATCGGGAAACAATTCCAACGCCGTCTCAATCACATCCCATGCCTGGTCGTAGCGTTCCAATTCGTGGTAGATCATCATCATCTTGAGATAAGCCCCGGACAAAAACGGGTCACGTCTTAACGCTTCGCCGAACATGCGCAGTGCCGTTTCGTGATCTTTCACCTCGTGGGCAATCCAGGCTTCGTGCCAACGTCGCAGAGCGACATCCGGCTCAAGGGGACACAGTGTCCCTACGGTTTCCTCCGTCAGATTTTGCAGTTGTTTGCGGAAAAAACGTTCATAGGCGGCGTCACCCGATTTGCCCGCATCCCGAACCGCTTCCGACGCCAATCGGGCTGCTTCCGAAAGTTGATCGCGGCACGCATCAATTTGTCCCAGCCGCCCCAGAACGACGGCCCTGCCGTACATGGTCAGATAGGATTGATCGTCTTCAATCTCGCGGAACCGCACCAACGCCTCGTCATAACGACCAAGTTGGAGCAAAGCCATGCCCATGTAATATTGTGTGGGACGTTTCCCGTCATAATGCTCCCGGTGAGCGGCCTCGGCACAGGCCAGAGCATCTTCATACCGCTCAAGGGTACTGCACAACACGGAACGCTGGACCAGATATTTAGCTTCATACGGATCAGCTTCGAGCAACAAGTCATTGTCGGCAAGTGCTTCCTCCGGTTGACCAAGACTCTGTTTCGCCCAACCCCGCATGAAACGTGCGTGTAAATCATCCGGGCTGAGTTCAAGAATCCGGTCGAAATCGCTGATTGCCTCGCGGTAATTGTCCAATTCGACGTGGACAAACGCACGCACATGCAAGGCGTGTTCATTGTCCGGGTCGAGTTCCAGCGCATGGGTGACATCTTCCATCGCCTGCTGATACCCGCCCGTTGCCCAATGGGTCCGCGCCCGAAACGCAAAAGCATCAACCGAATCAGGCGAAATTTCAATGGCGCGGTTCAAGTCGTCAAGGGACTCGTCATGCCGGTCCAGGTGAAACTTGGCATATCCCCGTTGGGAATAGGCTTCGGCGCAGACCGGCTCCATGTCAATGACTTGATCGAACACCGTGACTGCCTCTTCGTACTCCCCTTCCGAAATCAGGCAAACACCGTGCATGAAGAGTTGGGCAAAGTCTTGTTCAAATTCAGACATGGAATTTTCGTTTCTTGCAGAGACCGCGAAGAACGCAGAGATTCGCAGGGGGGGCCCCTGGAAAACCCGATCTCTGCGACCTTTGCGCACTCTGCACGAAAAAATAAAAAAATGTGAGCGGGTACGTTTCTTCCATTATAAAGAAAAAACGTTAGTTGACCAGATCAAGTCCTATTGTTGAACAAGATTATTGTCCCGTGTTTCCGCCCGTCTGAAAGGTGGAAGTGATTGTTGGCGTTCGGATTTGGCCTGTTTCGGCGGTCGCGGGCTGTTTGGGAAGTACGAGAATCGACGCCAGCAGTTGTTTTTCCGGGATATTTGCCCCAAATGTCTCAATGACATACTCATCCACCTGGTGATTATATTCGATAATCGTACTGATTAACGCCATTTCCTCCCGGGCGAGAGCTTCAATTTGCATCACGGGGGATTGTCCGTGCGTCATCACAGTAAACCCTTGCTTATCGGCAATCTGTCTTGCAGAAGTTCGTGTCACGATGACATCATATTGCAGTGGAATCGTATGGTTGAGTAACAGCGATTTTTGCGAAAGCGACCGTTGCTTCTTTAATTCCTCCACTTTCGTATCATACGGCACGGCAAGCGGAAAATCCATCGGAACAGGCAATGGCCGATCTTCCGGCTTTTGTGCGGCAAACCCCAATGGCATCGGCGAAACTGCGTCATCACATTCAACCCATTCGTTTTCATCATCAATCGCGTAGCCAGACCGCCATCGGGTGGAAGAAGTGGGGATTTTCGACTGCAAATCAAGAAAACGGTATTGTGCCTGAATAAATTCCAACTCAAGTGCTTTATACTGTTGGGAAACAAGCTCGAGGGCCAAGCTGATTTCGTCCGTTGCCGCTTGATTCATTTGAAGCTTTTCAAGTGCTTGTTGGAGACGCAGGTGCTGAGCCATGCGCACATGACAATGCAGCCTTTTTTCACTCAGATTCCAGTACGCTTTGAGCAGTTCGCGGCGTTGCGCAGGCGAAGTCACACCGGTCAGGATTTCGTACAAATAAACTTCCCGTTCTGTGCCTGCCTGAATGGGGCGCGTGACTGTGACAAGAAAGTCGTAGATCGGGTGCGATTCATTCCGGACAGATTTCAAATTTTCCGGAACAACCTTCGTTCCAGTTGCTGTTACACCGGCTTGCATTCCTCCCGGTACAAGCGTGGGCTGCTCGTCAGCATAACCTTGCATCGATTGCGGGGTTTCCAATCCACGTTCCACCCCGCCTGTCACACCATTGCCACCCCACCCTGGACTGGGGTCAGTTCCGGGATACCCCCCCTGCGGTGGTGGTATTTCTCCCCTATTCGGCTCTCCCACAGTCGGCCCACTGGACGGCTGTGGCGTATCCTGGAATTCAGGCGGGATTCGCATTCCACCCAGCTGACTGGCTCCCGGTGTACCATCTGGAAACTCGGGTCTGTCCGGGTTTGGAGCCCCCATTTGTGCCCAAACGAAATGCCATCCGTTTTGCACTGTCGCCATAATAAGCAGAACGATGAAATATTTGATGATCGATTTCATTTTTTTGATAATATACCGTACAATATCATGGACTTTGCATTTCGTCTGTGAACTTTGTGCATTCCTTTGTGATCTTTGTGTTGAAAGATTTTAACACAAAGATCACAAAGGAATGCACAAAGGTCGCAACATTCAATACCGGCCAAATGGCGTTCGACAGTATATTACTGCTGAAAGCCGATTAACTGACATTTTTGTAACTCTTCATCCGAATTTTCGAGTCATTGCTTCCAAGTCGGCAATTTTTGCGAGGTGCCTTGAGATACGCCGCGACGCTACCCGAAGGCTCCGACGGATGAACGTCGTTAGACATCGACTTTATTGCCATCGTTGATCGCGTTGGGCTGCATCGCCAACGTTACCAGTTGCAGCATCACGAAAATCGCGACTTCCTCGCCACGCGCATGCAACTCCCGTGCGGTTTCCTCGCTAAAATCGCCCGCAAGCAATGCCGGGATACGAAATCCTCCGTGTTTTTGCATCATCCATGTTGTACTCTAATTCTCACTTCATGAAAATATCAGTTTTTACAAATATTTGGCTGAAATGTTACCAATTCTGCATTTCCTTCGTTCCTTCGTGGTGAAAAAAAGAGAATTTCCCGCTGGAATAACCCGCTTGCGCGTTAAAACCTGTCACCTGCGCGTCGAAAAAACGCGGAAATCGTACCAGTCTTGTTGTTTTGAGTACCAGTCTTGTTGTTTTGAGTACAAAAAGAGATGACCGGGGGATGTCAAAAGAGGCTATTTTGGTCTGTGAAGATCAAACGGTAAGTCCGGTCAGCGTCTTTTTCGCCCTAAAAAGACCATCGGAGACCATCGCAAGAGCAAAAAGTCCTCTCAAAAGAAAGGTCAAATCATGTCATCGAAGAAAAAAAACGTCTTGCAAGAGCAAAAAACCGTCTTGCAAGAGCGCAAAACTCCGGGCAAATCGAAAAAAACTCCGCCCTCAAAACCGGTAAAAACGCAAAGTGGGGAACAAGTTCAAAGTTCCAGTGCCACCAGCGCAACAACCGACCACCAGCGCAACAACCGGCCACCAGCGCAACACCGGTCACTGACGTTCCCGGCTGCTGTTTCACTCTGCTCTCACCCCGTGCCCCGCATTCTGCACTTCCGACTGTGACTTGTTTGTATTAAGTGATTGTCTTTGCTTGGGTTATGTTGAATTTTAACGATATTGCATGTTTTTTTCCCGAAAGTATTGACAGCATATTATCGAATACGATATAATGGGGCTTAGTTACTTGAGGTCAGATACCGCGAAATTTCCAGTTCATTTTGGCTGATTTTTATGTGGTATCGTCTTTTCACACAAAGATTTTATGAAAGGGTTTATTATGAAACGAACTCGAATTGTTAAGATGGGGGGGGGGGCAACTTACAAGCTTTTACTCTCGTTGAACTTCTTGTGGTCATTGCGATCATCGGAATTTTGATCGCCCTTCTTTTGCCCGCCGTTCAGGCGGCACGTGAAGCTGCACGCAGAATGCAGTGTTCCAATAATGTCAAACAATTGTCTCTGGCGGCGCAAACGTTCCACGATGCGCACAAGCGTTTCCCGAACAATGGCGAAGATGATCTTTGGATGGGACTCAGCCCTGCCAACGGTCCAGGCCCCTACGATCTTGCGAATAATATCGCATGGCTTTGGGGAGCAACACGTCAGGATGGAGTGGACCAGTACAGTGTTTTTGTCTGTCTGTTGCCATTCATTGAGCAGACTGCCATGCATAGCGACATCTCCGGTGCAGCCGCCACGCCCCATCCCCTGCCGAGTGGATGGGGGAACTGGATTCCCAACCCTCATCCCAATGCAGGCATCAACATGCGGGATGGCGTTCGGAACCCTTTTTCATATCCCGTGAGCGCGTTCAATTGTCCTTCGGATGGAAATTCACTCTCACCCATGGCCGGCCGGCTGGCGGGAACCAGCTAGCTCGCTTTCTCGCGGATAATGACGCAAAACATATCCAAGTGCTCTATGTCCCTGTACCCTTGCTCCTCGTCATTCGAAAGTTCCAAGGCAATGAACCACGGGCGTCCTTCCGCTCGCATTCTTTCTGTCATCGTGTTTCCTCCAGTTTTTCCGGTTTCCTGTCAAAAAATTAATGGAAATGAATCCATCCGTACAATTCCGTCCCATATATCGTTTGCCCTCTGCATTGAAATCATTTCGTTTGTCTGTGAATGACTTCCCCGTATGGCTATCTGATCGGCCAACTCCTGAAATTTTGTATCCGTGTCTGTGTCCCAGCCAGGTTTGTAATTCAGATCGTTAACATCCAGGTAGATGTTGATCTTCTTGTCTTTCCCTATACCACAGACTCTCGAACCAAGTTCTTTCGCGAGTTCTTCGTGGCTATAGCCGTAACCCATTTCTTCCAGTACCGGAATCACTGCGTCCACGACGCATTTTTCAGCCCGTTCACGGTCTTCGGGATGCCCACAGAGGCTACTACGTGCTGCCTTGATGCGAGGACTTCGATTTCACGTTTTCGGCTGTTTCTTGCCAAAAAATAGGCGTCAAACTTGGTCGGTTTGAGCATTTGACGCTGTATTTTCCGGGGGTAGAACACATCTTGGACTGCGTCTCCTCATCAAAAATGATTAAACGGCACCTTGTTGCAACATGGCTTCCGCGACTCTCTTAAAGCCCGCAATATTTGCGCCCGCGACAAGATTTCCTTTGACGCCATAACGCGCGGCGGTTTCGGAGATACTTGCATAAATCGCGTGCATGATGCGTTGTAGTTTTTTGTCAACGTCATCAAACGACCAGTACCATCGTGATCTGTTTTGTGCCATCTCCAGGGCGGACACCGCCACTCCGCCTGCGTTGGATGCTTTTCCGGGTGCAAACAAGACATTGTTTGCCTGCAACAGTTGAATTGCCTCCAGTTCCGTTGGCATATTCGAACCTTCGGCCACGATGAGACAACCGTTCTTGATCAGTTGCCCGGCTCCTTCCGCAGTGAGTTCGTTTTGAGTGGCACAGGGCAGCGCGATATGGCACGGAACAGACCATACCAGTCCGTTTTCGTAATACTGCGCGGCAGGATGATGTTCGAGGTACTCCCGGATTCGCCCCCGTTGTTTTTCTTTGATCATCTTAACCGTGTCAAGATTGATTCCCTCGGGGTGGTAAACATAGCCGTCCGAATCGCTCATGGTGACAACTTTCGCCCCCAACTGCAAGGCTTTTTCAGCGGTATAAATGGCGACGTTGCCGGAACCGGAGATGACGGTTGTTTTTCCTTCAAACGACGTTTTCAGGGATTCGAGCATTTTTTCCACCAAATAGATAAGTCCGTAACCGGTGGCCTCGGTACGCACCAGCGAACCGCCGTAAGCGATGCCTTTTCCGGAAAACGTGCCGTCGCTTAAACCCGTCAGCCGCCGATACTGCCCGTAGATGTAACCGATCTCCCGCGCACCCACACCGATATCTCCGGCCGGGACGTCCATATCCGCTCCCACATGACGGTAAAGTTCGGTGACAAAACTCTGACAGAACGCCATGACCTCGCGGTCGGATTTGCCTTTGGGATCAAAGTCTGCCCCGCCTTTACCGCCGCCGATGGACAGCCCGGTCAATGAATTTTTGAAAATCTGCTCAAAGCCCAAAAACTTGATGATGCTCAAACACACGCTGGGATGAAAGCGCAACCCGCCCTTGTAAGGACCGATGGCACTGTTGAATTGGACACGAAAACCCCGGTTGACCTGTACCTCGCCGTTGTCATCAATCCAAGGAACCCTGAAAAGAATCTGGCGTTCCGGCTCGACCAGACGTTCGAGAACGCCGGTCTTTTCATATTCTGGATGTTCGTCAATAAACGGTTGAAGCGTGGGAACGACCTCCGTCATGGCCTGATGAAATTCCGGTTCATGAGAGTTCTTCCGTATCGCTTGCTCCAACACCTGACTTGTGTAAGACATTTTACAAACCACCTTTCATAATCAAAAATTAACAATTCTGCGGAAATTTTTCGTGCGTTGGACGCAGGAAACCACGTGAAAATACGTGTGAGTCGTGTCGAAAACAACAAAGGCGTTTACCGACATATTGGCCAAGAGCCAATTATCGGTAAACGCCTTTGTTTACCATAATGATTTATAGAGTCATCGTGTCTATGAGTTCGTCAATCGGCCATTCCAAACATTTGCATTAAAAAATTTTTTTACTTGTGATGGACGATTGTTAGCAAACCTGTTTTTCCGTACCGGGAAGTATCACTCCCCAAAAAAAATTTTTGCAAGCTCAAGCGGTTCAACGCTCTTACCTTCTTGATAAACTCGCATGCATCCGCCGGAAATTTCGTCAATCAGGATCGGCTCCCGTTACGTCGTCTTTGAATTTCAGCAAAACATTGCCGTTGTCGAGTTGATAAACATCTTTGGTTTTTCCTGTATAGATGGGTTTCATGGAAAGTTCTCCTTTTTAACGGTTCACTTTTGCGTGAAATCTCCCATTCAACGGGAATTTTTGTACGTTGAACGCTGAAAACCCCGTAAAAACACGTGTGAGTCGTGTCAAAAACAAACAAAGGCGTTTACCGACAGATTGGCTTGAAACCAATGATCGATAAACGCCTTTGTTTACCATAATTACTTATAGCTTAATCAAGTCTATGAATTTGTCAATCGGCAATTCCGGATGTTTGCATAAAAAAATTAATTCTTCGATTTGTGTTTTAATCCTTCGTATTTTCGGGAGCATATT
Source organism: Planctomycetaceae bacterium (assembly GCA_009776995.1). Classification (GTDB taxonomy): domain Bacteria; phylum Planctomycetota; class Planctomycetia; order Pirellulales; family Thermoguttaceae; genus WRMR01. The sequence continues at coordinate 10,208 of WRMR01000011.1, forward strand.
CCTCCCGCATCAGATCGTCCTGTATCAGTGCCACGATGACGATGCCGTTCTTGTTTGCGAAATCAATCACTTCCTGTTGCCCGACCAGGACCGTCAGGTTGGCTTCGACGACAAGCACCTTTCCACCGGCAACCGCCAGGCTTTGGATTGTCTGCATCCCGAAACTGGGCATGTCAAAACGCCTGTCCTGTTGCGGTTTTGCGAGCTTAAGCATGGTAAAACCCTGGCACAGTCGCCCGGAACGTTCGACGCACTCGTCCGTTCCCTCAAGTGCCTCAAGGGCAATGACCGCCTGATCCTTGACCGTGACCGCCTGGCCAATGTCAAGCCGTCCCAACTCTTTTGAAATACGCCAGCCAAATCGAATGTCTTTCCACTGCGCCTTTGTTGGCCTGCGTTGTGTTAAAAGTTCGTGTTTCACAAGCATCTCCGGGGCCAGGTCTGTGCCTGGCAGTATGGTGATTCCCTGCCGTTCAAAGGCTTCAACACATGTCAGCAACAGCGAATCAGAGGTGTTATCTTTCGTTCGAAAAAGAAAATGTGGTGCAAACAATCGAATTGTGTACCAGTCAGGCAAATATCGCCAGACTAGCCACGGATGGTGAAACTGCTGCTTGGAAATACCTCCGGCCATGGTCGCTTGTGTGATGTTGTGCTTTTTACAATAGCGCACGGCTTTTCCGAATTGACCGAATCCCATCCAAAGATGGTCTTTGCAGTACTCCAAAATCCTGGCATCGGCCTGGTCACGAATGCCAAGGCAAAAGACCTCGTAACCTTTCTGGCATAAAAATTTTGCGAGTAATACCGGGTATTCCCCGAACCCCGCAATGATTCCAATGCGTTTCATTTTCCCGGTTCCATTCCTAATGCGTTAGTGGTTATTCTCTCATCGGGTTAAGCGTTCAGTTGGTATTTGAGTTTTCACAGAAAAAAACAAATCTTACTTTCCCGATGGTCGCACATTGATCCGGTTACGTATCAGGTGATCTTTCAGCTCACGAACGGAATAATTCTTCTTCATCCGGGGCGAATAGAGCATGCTACTGATAATGGCCGCCTGCGTTTGCGTTTCCGTAAACAGCGTCCTCAAGTGTTCCGGCGTACCAGCCCCGCCCGACGCAATCAGCGGAACCGACACGGCGGTTTCGGCCAGTCGCATCAGTTCGAGATCGTACCCGGCAAGGGTTCCGTCGTTGTCGATGCTGTTCAGGCAGATTTCGCCCGCGCCAAGCTCCTGCCCCCGCTTGATCCATTCGCCTGCGTCCAAACCGGTTGCCAACCTCGCCCCGTCAATATACACTTCATATCCGCTCGGCATTTTTTTCGTCTTTTTCACCTGGGTGGACAGTACGACACACTGCGAGCCAAAGGCTTTCGCACCCTCTGCGATGATTTGCGGATTCCTCACCGCCATCGAATCGACGCTGATTTTTTCCGCACCGGCCTTGAGCGCGTCATACATATCATGCAAGTCCTTGATTCCACCCCCGACGGTAAATGGGATAAAGACCTGCCTAGCCACCTTTTTTACCGTTTCAATGTCGATTCCGCGTTTCTCCGCGCTGGCCGTGATGTCGTAAAAGATCAGTTCGTCGATTTGCGCATCGTACATGGCACCGGCCAATTTGTCGGCTGGCGCAATGTCGATATTGTCCTGGAACCGGATCGCTTTTGTCACCCTGCCGTCGATGATGTCAAAGCAGGCAATTAACCGTTTTGTCAGCATGATGATTTGTCAATCGGGTATTCGCTTGTCACGTAAAAAATTCTCTGCTCTCTCGATGGCTTTCAACACGGCGTTTTCAGTCGGGCCGCCCGGCAAATTTCTCGCCTTAACGTACACTTCAACAGAAATCGCTTTGTAAGGCGACTCGTCGAAAATGGGTGAAATTATTTTAATTCGTCAAGTCGTGTTTTTTTGCTTAGGGCGTAAAAAACGAGTCTGCCGATGATTTTATGCGATTCCCTGAACAGGACGCCTTTTTTGACCAGCCAGTCCGCTGCGTTGCTCGTGTTTGCATAGCCGCCGAGCGTACTTTGGTAATAACGCCCATATTGAAAGTCATACTCTAAAACATGCCGCAGAATGCAGGAGGGCAAGGAAGCCGTTTTTGACGCCGCTGATGCGGTCAAAACATGCTTGTCCGTATGCCAATACAATTTTTTCGCACATTTCTCTCTGCAAGGAACAATAAAAAAGGCACTGCGGGTCTTGGTGCCCACAGCGCCTTTGCTGTTCATTGTTCGTAGTATAGTGTGGGACGATGTTTTTGTCAAGACGGGTTTTCGCGGTTTTTTAAAACCGGTTGCTGAGAAAGCCGTCCAGCAGAACCAGCCCGGCTTCACCGCTTTTTTCGACATGGAACTGCGTCGCAAAAATATTATCCCGGCAAATCGCCGCCGTGAACGGGCCGTCGTAGTCCGCCGTTCCCCACAGGTCTGACGTGTCTTCCGGCCTGGCGTAGTAGGAATTGACGAAATAGAAATAATCCTCCCGCGCATGACAGGGCGTGTTTTTCACGAATCGTACCCGATTCCAGCCCATCTGCGGAACCCTGACTTTGGACGCGTCGAATTTGACGACCCGACCTTTCAGCCAACCGAAGCAATCTGCGTTTTCCTCCTCGCTGTGTTCAAAGAGAATTTGCATTCCGACACAAATGCCCAGAAACGGCGTCTTTTGTCGCAACACCGAGTCTGCCAGCGCATCAGTCAACGCCATCTCGCGCAACGAGTCCATCGTAGCCTTTGCGCTGCCGACACCCGGCAGGATAATATGCTTTGCGTCCGCGATGTCCTGCGGGGTTCGGGCAAAAGCCGCTTTATATCCGAGACGCGTCACCGCGTACATGACACACGGAGCGTTCCCGGCTTTGTAGTCGATAATTCTTATCATGACGCCGACTTTCAAACAAAATATAAATCATCCGACGGAAATTCGGGAGTACATGTGACATTGATGCCCAGTTTTTTCAGTGTGCTTTCATCCGTTTTTGAAATCATATGTGAGGAATGCGCTTCGCATCCCCTTAAATCCTCAAGTTTACCCAGGCATTTCTCGGCAAAGGGGCCGGTCGCAGCACAGATACTCAGGGAATTTAACACTTCTTCAAGGCTGAGCAAAGGATTACGATCTCTCAGAATTTTTTCTTTCAGCATCAGCATCGGTTCCAAGACGGCGGGGGAGATAAGATGAATATCATCAGGGACGCCCGCCAATTTTTTAACGCAATTGAGCGTCAGGCTTGAAGCCGCAGCCAGGATGTTCGTTGTTTTGCCGGTCATCACGCTTCCGTCGTGTAAAACCAACGCCATCGCGGGGCATTGGTTTTGTTTGGATTTTTCCAGCGCGGGTTTCACCGCCAACCGATATTCCGGGACGATGCCGAGTTGTTTCATGATGATTTCCAATTTTTTCACCGCGTCGATTCCAAGGCATCCCCCCCCTTTGTAATCGCACCATGTCCTGAAATATCGCCTGACGATTTCCTGTTTGGCGGCTTCCTTGACCAGTTCGTCATCCATAATGCAATAGCCCGCCATGTTGACGCCCATGTCCGTCGGAGACTGATACACGGCATCCGTTCCCATGATCCTGACGAGTATGTTTTTGACAATCGGAAACACTTCAATATCACGGTTGTAATTGACGGCGATTTTACCGTAAGTTTCCAGATGGTAGGGATCAATTGTATTCACGTCGTTCAAATCCGCCGTCGCCGCTTCATACGCGAGATTCACCGGGTGATTCAACGGCAGGTTCCAGATGGGGAATGTTTCAAACTTGGCATAGCCCGCAGCGATGTTCCGTTGATGTTCGTGATAGATTTGCGAAAGACAAGTCGCCATTTTTCCGCTTCCGGGGCCGGGTGCAGTCACCACCACGAGCGGCTTCGTCGTTTCAATACAGGGATTGGAACCATACCCGTGATCACTCACGACAAGGTCCACATTCATCGGATAACCCTTGATCGGTTTGTGAATGTAAACTCTTTCGCCCCTGAACTCCAGCCTGTTCTTAAACATGTCGGCGGACGGCTGATCCTTGTATTGCGAAATCACAATACTGCTGATGTAAAGCCCCATTCGCCTGATGCTGTCGATAAGGCGTAACGCGTCCATGTCATACGTAATGCCCAAATCGGCTCTGATTTTGCTTTTTTCGATGTCCACCGCGTTGACGCATACGATAATTTCCGTTTTTTCCTTCAATTCTTTGAGAAGCAGAATCTTGCCATTGACATGAAATCCTGGCAAAACCCGTGCCGCGTGGTAATCGTCAAACAGCTTGCCGCCGAATTCCAGATACAATTTGTGGTGAAACTGCCCGACCCTTTCCAGAATTTGTTCGGTCTGCTTTTTGATATAAGACGAATTGTCAAAACCGATTTTCATTCGATTATTCCCACTCCACCGTGGCTGGCGGTTTCGGCGTCACGTCCAGCACCACGCGGTTAATCCCCTTGATCTCGCTCGTGATTCTCCCCGCCACCGTTTCGATGAGTTCATGCGGCAGCCTTGCGGTGTTAGCGGTGACAAAATCCTCGGTGGTCACCGTACGTAGCGCGATCATCTCCTCATAACACCGTTCGTCGTTACGCACACCCACGCTTTGAACGCCCGGCAGAACGGCAAAATACTGCTGTATTTCACGTTGCAGCCCCGCTTTCTCAATTTCCTCGCGAAAAATGGCGTCGGCGTCACGCAAAAGGTCAAGCCTGTGTTTTGTCAACTCTCCCAGACAGCGCACTGCCAATCCGGGGCCGGGGAAAGGCTGACGATTCACGAAAGCCTCCGGCAACCCCAGGTTCGCGGCACATTGGCGGACATCTTCCTTATATAACAGCCTGATCGGTTCAATAACCGATTCAAATTCAATCGCAAGCGGCATTCCACCGACGTTGTGATGCGTCTTGACCTGCTTATGCCCGTCCGCGCCGCTCTCGATAATATCAGGGTAAATCGTCCCCTGGACAAGACAACCGATAGGCCCAAGTTTTTTGGCTTCCTCTTCAAAAACACGGATAAACTCTTCACCGATCATTTTACGCTTGCGCTCCGGCTCGATGACGCCTTTGAGTTTCGCTAAAAAACGCTCCTGGGCGTCAACGCGAATCAGGTTGATCGCGTAGGTGTCGCGAAATATTGCTGTGACCTGGTCGCCTTCGTTTTTGCGCATGAAGCCCGTATCAACAAACAGGCAGGTCAACCTGTCCCCCACGGCACGGTGAGCGAGCACGGCGCATACAGCGGAATCCACGCCGCCGCTCAACGCGCACAACACCGGACGTCCGGCGGCTTCCCCGCAGATGTTTTCACAGGCGTCCCTGATGAATGTATCCATTGTGACTTTAAGATTTGACATGTTTATTCCCCTTTCAAGTGATATTCCTGCAACGAGCAAACATTCTCGTTCGGTCGTTTGATTTTCTCCGCGATTCCTTTTGCAGCGGCCAGAGCCGCCGTCAGGGTGGTGATATAAGGGATGTTATATCTGATGGCCGATTTCCTGATATAAGAGTCGGCGGTGTTACTTCGCATATTCCCACCGGGCGTATTGACGATCACATCCAATTGGTGATTCTTGATGGCGTCTTCAATATTCGGACGGCCTTCCTGCAACTTGTTGATTACTTCGGCGGTGACGCCACGGGATGCAAGGTAAGCATGAGTGCCTTTCGTGGCGAAGATTTTGAAACCGAGACGCTCGAACTGTTTTGCCACTTCTGCGGAATTCTCCCTGTCTTTTTCCGAGACCGAGATCAACACAGAACCGGCCAGCGGCAAAATCGTCTTGCCACCCTCAAGAGCTTTATAAAACGCGAGTCCAAACGAATCCGACAGTCCCAAGACCTCGCCGGTTGACCTCATTTCCGGTCCCAAAACCGGGTCAACCTCCGGAAACATGTTGAACGGGAAAACCGCTTCCTTGACGCCGTAATAGGCCACTTCCGGTTTTGTCATCGCCGACAGGTCAACCCATTCTCCCGTGTGATTCGCCATAATCAGCCTTGCGGCAAGGTTGGCCATGTTCAGATTACACACCTTGGAAACAAGCGGCACCGTTCGGGAGGCTCGCGGATTGGCTTCCAAAACATAGACCTTGCCCAGATGAATGGCGTATTGAATATTCATCAACCCCACGACACCCAATTCTTCGGCAATCCTGCATGTATAATTCCGAATGGTTTCCTCCTGCGCATCCGTAATATTAATGATGGGGATGACACAGGCCGAATCTCCGGAATGAACGCCGGCATACTCGATATGCTCCATGATGGCCGGCACGAACGCCTGACTTCCGTCGGCAAGGGCGTCCGCCTCACATTCGAGGGCGTTATCCAAAAAACGATCAATAAGGATCGGTGATTCCTCGCTGATGTATTGTGAGTGAGCGTGGATGTATTCTTTCAACTGCTCGTTGCCAAACACGATTTCCATTGCCCGACCCCCCAAAACATAAGAGGGTCTGACCATGACCGGATAGCCGATCCTGTTGACAACGTTGATCGCTTCTTCAAAACTGCAAACCATACCGGACTCCGGCATGGGAATATTCATTTTATCCATTATTTTTCGGAACAAATCCCTGTCCTCTGCCAGCGCAATCACTTCGGGCGTGGTTCCCAGGATCGGTACGCCCGCTTTTTTCAGTTCCATCGCGATATTCAGCGGCGTCTGACCTCCAAACTGAACAATGAGTCCCAGCGGCTTTTCGTGTCGGCAGATCGATAAAACATCCTCGACGGTCAACGGCTCGAAATAGAGCTTGTCTGACGTATCGTAATCGGTGGAAACCGTTTCCGGATTACAGTTGATCATGATGGTTTCAAAACCCAATTCGCGCAGTGCGAAAACGGTGTGGACACAGCAGTAATCAAATTCAATCCCCTGACCGATCCTGTTGGGACCACCTCCGAGAATGATGACTTTTTCACGGCAGTCGGTTTTCGTTTTGATCCCGCGTTGTTCTCTTGAAGTTGCCAACTCACCTCGCAATTTACCCAACCCGTTATAGGTGGAGTAAAAGTATTCGGCGTCGGCACCGCTGACTGGCACGACATCCCATTCTTCTTGGATTCCAACGACCTTTCTGTGCAACCGGATATATTCTTCCGGCACCTCAAGCAACATGGAAAGGTATTTGTCGGCAAAACCGTCTTTTTTCGCCCTGACAAGCAATTCATCGGGCAAAACCCGTTTTTTGTATGCCAGAATTTCATTTTCAAGCTTCACCAATTCCTTCATCTGCTCCAGAAAATACGTCTTAATTTTTGTCATGCCGTGAATGGTATCCACGTCAATCCCTTTGCGCAATGCCTCATAGATGGAAAAATACCTTTCGCTGTTTGGGGAAGCGATCCTCTGGAGCAGTGCTTCGGCACCAAGTTCGTGAAAGTTTTTGGCAAAGCCAAGCCCGCTCCTGCCGATTTCCAGCGAACGTATCGCCTTTTGGAAAGCCTCCTTAAAGGTTCGTCCGATGCTCATGACCTCCCCGACCGCCCGCATCTGCGTTCCCAGTTTGTCTTCAATGCCGGGAAATTTTTCAAATGCCCATCGGGCAAACTTCAGGACGATGTAATCCCCGTATGGTTCATACTTTTCCAGAGTGCCTTCCTTCCAATACGGGATTTCATCCAGGGTGAGTCCCGCTGCCAACAGGGAGGAGATATATGCAATCGGAAACCCGGTGGCTTTGGACGCCAACGCGGAAGAACGGGATGTTCTTGGATTGATTTCGATAACAACGACTCTGCCCGTGGCGGGATCGTGTGCAAATTGCACGTTGGTACCGCCGATGACCCCGATTTCCGAAACAATACGGAATGCAATCTGCTTCAACCTTTCCTGCAAGTCCTCCTGGATGGTCAGCATGGGCGCGGCACAAAACGAATCACCGGTATGAACGCCCATCGGATCAATATTTTCAATCATGCAAACGGCGATCATCTGATTTTTCGAATCCCTGACCACCTCCACTTCGAGTTCTTCCCAACCCTGAACGCTTTCCTCAATCAGAATCTGCCCAATCATCGACGTCTGGATTCCCCGATTGGCGATGATTTGCAACTCTTCCTGGTTGTAAACCAGGCCGCCTCCGGTTCCTCCCATCGTGTAGGCAGGCCGGATGACCACGGGATACCCCAATCCGGTTGCAACCTTCTCCGCCTGTTCCACCGATAACGCCTCAAAACTTTCCGGCATTTCGATACCGAGTTTATCCATCGTTTTCTTGAACTCCATGCGATCTTCCCCCCGTTCAATCGCGTCAAGCTGAACGCCGATCACCTTGACATGATACTTATCCAACACGCCGGCTTTGTGAAGTTCGAGACTCAAATTCAGTGCCGATTGGCCGCCTAAATTGGGAAGCAAAGCATCGGGGCGGTCTTTCGCAATAATCTCGGTCAGCCTCGCCGCATTGAGGGGTTCAATGTAGGTGACGTCGGCAACAAGAGGGTCAGTCATAATGGTGGCGGGATTGGAGTTGACCAGGATGATCTTGTACCCCAAACTCCGCAAAGCCTTGCATGCCTGGGTTCCTGAATAGTCAAACTCACATGCCTGACCGATGATAATGGGACCTGACCCGATTATCATGATCGTATTGACGTCTGTTCGTTTCGGCATTTTTTCACCTTCTTCAGCGTTATTACCCACCTCAGGACATTTTGGACATCCGGAACACGAAGCTTAAACGAGTGTCACAACCAACGTACAAACGCATTCCGGACACTTGCGTACGCGGTGTGCTCTGAAGAACAACGGCGGGTACACAAACAAAGGCGTTCACCGACGTACCGGGATCTGCCCGGTCATCAATGAACGCCTTTGTTCACAGTATTGTCACTGATTGTAGCGGTTGCCCGCAGGTTGTCAAGACGGCGGCTTACGGCTCCGCCTAAAACAACCCCGAAATTTTTCCATCATCATCGACGTCAATCTTTTCGGCGGCGGGGTCTTTGGGCAGGCCGGGCATGGTCAGGATGTCGCCGGTCATGGCCACGATGAATCCGGCTCCGGCCAAAAGCCGCAGGGAACGCACATGGATCGTAAACCCGTCGGGCGCGCCCAATCGTGACGGATCGTCCGAAAAGCTGTACTGCGTTTTCGCCATACACACGGGGAGCGAACCGAATCCCAGCGACTCAAGTCGTTGAGCCTGTTTCACCGCTTCCGGAGAGATGTCGATGTCGCTCGCACGGTATATCTTCGTCGTGACGGCACGAATTTTCTCCAAAATCGGCAGATCGTCCGCATGGCAGAAACGAAACCCGTTCGGTTCGTCGCACAGCCGCACGACTTCTTGTGCAAGCTGCAAGCCGCCTTCGCTCCCGTTTTGCCACACTTCCGAAACCACCGCGTTGATGCCCGGGTCACGACACTTCGTCGCGATCCGTTCCAGTTCCGCCCGCGTGTCACCCGGAAAACGGTTGATCGCAACGACTGTCGGCACGTGATAGACGTTTTTGAGATTGTCCACATGCCGTAGCAGATTGGGAAGTCCTTTTTCCAACGCAACAAGGTCTTCCGCTTCCAACGCCTGTTTGTCCGCGCCACCGTGCAACTTGAGGGCGCGAACCGTCGCCACCAGCACAACGGCGTCGGGACGTAACCCCGCCACACGGCATTTGATGTCAAAAAACTTCTGCGCACCCAAATCCGCACCGAACCCGGCTTCGGTGACCGCGTACTCGCCCAACCGCAATGCCATGCGCGTCGCCATCAGGGAATTGCACCCGTGCGCGATGTTGGCGAACGGTCCACCGTGAATCAACGCGGGCGTACCTTCAAGCGTCTGAACCAAATTGGGCTTGATCGCGTCCTTAAGCAGCGCGGTCATGGCACCGTGCGCGTTCAAGTCCGCCGCACGGACCGGCTGATGGTCCTGTGTGTACCCCACAACGATGCGGGCGAGCCGCTGTTTGAGGTCGCGGATGTCCGCAGCCAGGCAAAGGATCGCCATGATCTCGGACGCGGCGGTGATGTCGAATCCGTCTTCCCGCAGGACACCGTCTACTTCTTTACCGAGACCGCCGACGATTCCACGCAACTGGCGGTCGTTCATGTCCATACAGCGTTTCCAGGTGATTCGCTTGGGGTGAATTCGCAACGTGTTGCCCTGGTGAATATGGTTGTCCAGCATCGCGGCGAGCAGATTGTTTGCCGTACCGACCGCGTGAAAATCGCCGGTAAAATGCAGGTTGATGTCTTCCATTGGGATCACCTGCGCCATGCCGCCGCCTGCCGCGCCGCCCTTGATGCCGAACACCGGGCCGAGAGAAGGTTCCCGCATAGCAACGACGGCCTTTTTCCCGATAGCACACAACGCGTCCGCGAGACCAACGGTCGTCGTGGTCTTGCCCTCGCCAGCCGCTGTGGGATTGATCGCGCTGACAAGAACGAGTTTGCCGTCGGGGTTCCGCTTCCGCTGAAGGAGACGGTTATCGACTTTCGCTTTCGTATTTCCGTAGTGCTCGAGATACTCTTCGCCGATACCCGCCTTATGCGCGATTTCCCCGATCGGCCGGATTGACGCCTGCTGTGCGATTTCGATGTCTGATTTCATTGTTGACGCTTTTGTGTGAAATTTTTTTTCTTTACCACCTTGACGCAACCACGTCCTCAAAAATACCTTTTTTCGCGCGAACGGACAGGCCGTTGCCGGTAAAGCAGGCCGTGCAAAACGGCAGAGTGCAATTTCCGCACGCTTCTTTCAGTCCCCCGATGCTGATGTATCCCAGACTGTCAGCACCGATTTTGCGGCGGATTTCATCCAGGTTCAACTTGTTCGCGATTAGGTTTTCCCCACTGTCGATATCGGTTCCATAATGGCACGTATAACGAAATGGCGGCGAGGATATTCGCATGTGAACCTCGCTTGCCCCTGCGTTTTTAAGGCTCCGCACGATCTTTTCACTGGTTGTGCCGCGCACGATGGAGTCGTCCACGAGGACCACTTTTTTGCCCCGGATATTGGCCGTAAGCGGATTGAGTTTCTGCCGCACGGCACTGTCCCGCTGGGTTTGCGTCGGATAAATGAAGCTGCGTCCGATATACCTGTTTTTGATAAAACCCGACACAAGCGGAATCCCGCCAGCCGCGCTGTAACCGCTTGCCGCGACCAGACCGCTGTCCGGCACACCGCAAACGACGTCGGCATCGACAGGGTATTCCTTTGCCAAAATAACGCCCATATTGTAACGGGCCTCATAAATGGAAAGGCCGTCGACCACCGAATCGGGACGCGCGAAATACACGTACTCGAAAATACAAAGTCCGCGATTTTCCTCTTTTTTGTTGAGGTAAACGTTTTGGGATGTGATTTCGCCGTTTACGATGACGATCACCTCGCCGGGCAGGATATCCCGGACAAACTCAAATCCGCAGACTTCCAACGCACAGCTTTCCGACGCGACGGCGTAACCCGACTCGTTTTTTCCGAGACATAGCGGTCGGAAACCGTTGGGGTCGCGGACGGCAAACAGCTTGTTTTTACTGCTCGCGATGATAAGCGAAAATGCTCCCCGCAGGAGTTTGGCGGCTTGAATGACACCGGGCAAGGCATGTTTTTCTTTTGTGATGCAGTAGGCGATGAGCGAGGACACGACTTCACTGTCGCTGGTCGCGCTGAACTGAAGGCCGTGACCACTTAAAGCCTTGCGGATTTCCGAAGCGTTGGTGATATTGCCGTTGTGCGTCGTCGCAATCCGGCCTGTCAGGTACTCCGTCACGAACGGTCCGACGTTTTCCTTCGAGTTGGTGCCGGTCGTGGAATATCGGGTATGCCCAACCGCAACGCGGCCTTTCGGCATTTTTTCAAGTTCGTCGCCGGAAAACACCTCGCTGACAAGCCCGACGCCTTTGCGGCAGATGATATTGCGGTCATTCATCACGGCAATACCCGCGCCTTCCTGTCCGCGATGTTGCAACGCAAGCAGGCCATTGTAAGTCACGCCGACCGCTTCTTCCGTGGTCAAACCGACACCGAATACGGCGCACTCTTCATTCAGTTTCCCGCTACCTATCATAGGTTTTAATGATCCCTTCCGCGATTGCCTTTCTTGTAGACCGCATGTCCATTGCCCGTTTTTCAATGAATCTGTGGGCGTCTTGTTCACTCATGTGAAAAAGGGAAATTATGATGCACTTTGCCCGATCGACGACGCGTATCTCTTCAATTTTCTGCTTCAGTTTCGTGTTCTCCGTTTGAATGCGTCTGGTCCGGTTCCATGCCGATTTGGCCAACATGAGCGCAGACCAAAACACGTCCCTGTTCACCGGTTTGGAAATCGTCAGGATGCCTTCGCCTTCACAAACGGCGGATACCGTGTCAAAATATTCGCTCTCGACGACCAATATGGCTTGCGATGCCTCTTTGGAAGCAATAAACCGGGCAAGGCTTTCCCCGGATTCATCGCGGAGCGGAGCGTTGACAATGACTAAATCGATGTCACGCGTCATGAAAAGCCGCCGTGTTTCACCGGCGGACTCCAATGCGGCAATGTGTTTCACGGAAGCCGCATTCAACAACTCCGTAAAAAAAGCCGTACTCTTGTCCGTGCATGAAACGATCAGGGCACTATCCATTGTTCGATGTCTTTCCCCAAATGAAGGAACGCTTAGATCACGTTAAAATATCGCTCCATGTAAAACCGGACTTTATCTTCGACGGCGGCAAAATCGGCGGCTTCCGCTTTCTTGACGGCAAGATATTTTACGAGCAATTCCTCACCGACCACGCCTTTCACGAAATCGCTGTCCTGCGCGAGAGCAATCGCTTGTTCCAGACTGCCCGGCAGGGGAGTCAGCGATTTTGTCACGCTTTCATCCGCCGTAAACAAGTCCGTATTAATGGCGGGCGGCAGGATCATGTCGCTTTCGATTCCGTCCAGCCCGGCGGAGATGATCAGCGCGAACGCGAGGTAGGGATTGAGCGACGGGTCCGGTGAACGCAATTCCATCCTGACCCTTTCGCCGATCGCGGCGGGAATCCTTATCAACTGCGAGCGATTCTGGTGTGACCACGAGACGTATTTGGGAGCTTCAAATTTTCCGAAACGGTCGTAAGAATTGGCGAGAGGGTTCAGGAACAGGGTCATCTCCGGCGTTTTGACGAGGACCCCGGCGATAAAGCTCTCCGCGATGCGAGAATGTCCCTCGCTTGCGTGCTTGAAAATATTACGCCCGTCCTGTGCGAGAGAAAGGTTGACGTGCATCCCGCTGCCGGGGGCGTTCAGGACCGGCTTAGGCATGAACGACGCAAACAGGCCGTTCCTCGCTGTGATGGCTTTCACGACAGACTTGAAGGTTTGAAAATTATCGGCACAGGCAAGGGCGTCGCTGAACTTGAAATCGATCTCGTTTTGCCCCGGCCCCTGTTCATGGTGCGAGGTTTCCGGTTTGACCCCCATTTCTTCAAGCGTCAGACAAATTTCACGGCGGATGTCCTCGCCTTTGTCCAGAGGCGAAATGTCCAGATACCCACCCTTGTCCAACGCCACGTCGATTGGTTCGCCGTTCCCGCCGGTTTTGAAAAGGTAAAACTCACATTCCGCACCGATTTTACAGAAATATCCCAGGTTTTCGCAACGATTGGCAACACACTTTAACAACGTCCTGCCATCGTGCAAAAAATCGGAGCCATCCGGATTTTTAATATCGCAGAAAAAGTGGGCGGTTCGTCCCGGACCGGGACGCCAGGGAAGTATTGCAAGCGTTGCGGGGTCGGGAAACAGTAGCAGGTCGGATTGTGTCACGTCGCGAAAACCGTTGATGGCGTGAGCGTCAAAGGAAATGCCGTTTTCAAACGCGAACCGCAACTGATCCGCCATAATGGCAATGTTCTTTTGAAGTCCAAGAATATCACAGAATCCAAGCCGAACGAATTTAATGTCGCTTTCCTTCACAAATTCCAAGACTTCGCTTGCCGTACTATTCATTGCTTTCCCCTTTTATCATTACTGGACAAGTCCCGCCGATTCACCAACAAAGGCGTCCACCAAATGAAACCTGGAGAAAGCCGCCGCCCCACTCCCGGTACCATCTGATGAACGCCTTTGTTCACCGTATTTTCGTTGATTATAGAGTTTGTCCGTGGGTTGTCAAGACGGCGGGGAGTAAACCCAACACGATGGGTATAGTAAAGTTTCGTTGCACGTTTGGAAAATTTGCTCCTTTCGTTGTTTTCCTTGCTTCAACTCGCGTTTTGAAGCAAGGAAATCCACACATTACTTTTCGCACCCGCCCATTTCGGTCGGGTGTTTCATTTCACTTTTTTAGTCGAGTAGGCGGGGGATTCCCCGCCCCTCATCTCACCGGACATGGAGATTTTCCCCATCCGGCGAACATTGATGTACTCACGTTAAGGACTCGTAAATAAATAACCTATTCAATTATGGGCCTTTCTCGGCGGGATTTTCTAGTTCCATTTTGGGAAAACTTCATTTCGGGTGATGTTCAAGGCTTTGAGTTGTTCTTCGGTGATTTTTCGTTTTGTTTGGTAAGTATTGTGGTCTTCCATCGCATAAACTTTCAAGCCGGTACTGCTCGTTGTATGGCCGATCAAAT
>WRMR01000012.1 GCA_009776995.1 Planctomycetaceae bacterium
TCGACCGCAGCGAGTACGACCATCGTCGGACGCATCAACCTCAACGAGGCACCTTACGAAGTGATCGCAGGCATTCCCGGTCTTTCGCAAAACGCCGCCATGCAGATTGTCAACCGCCGCGAGCAACAGGCCAACGGGATGCGCGACCTGTACCGCCAACCGACCTGGCTGTTGGCTTATAATCTTGTCGATCTGGCAACGCTGAAAAAAATCTGGCCGCATGTCACCTGCGGCGGTGATGTCTTTCGCGGGCAGGTCATCAGTTTTTACGAGGACATCGGCACGTTTTCCCGCGCCGATGTTGCCATTGACGCGACCGTCTTCCCGTCGCGTCTGATTGATCCCAAAGACCTGACCACTCACGGCATCGGTTTTCACGACCGCGTGCTGTTCGGCACAATTCCGCAATCGGGCTACGGTAGTGCCGCCGGATCGACCGCCCCATCCCTGGCCGACCGCGGTACCGGCGGAAGCCTCACCGATAATTTTTCCGGCATGACGATGGGTATGGGGATGCAGCAACCCATGCAACAACAGCCGTTCTCGTTGCCGAATTACAGCGACATCCCGCCGTTGGAGATTCCGCAATAACAACCGGCAAACCCTGATTGCGGTGGTCACGGCGTGACCGCCCTGCCTGAAATTGCCTTTTCCTTAAACTTACGGACGATAAAGCACTCCCATGTTTCCGCCCGAAAAAATTTCCGCAACGCTTTCCGAAGTTTTTGGTTTCACGACATTTCGACCGAACCAGGAGGAAATCGTCCGGGCGATTCTTTCGCGGCAAAACGTGTTTGCCATCATGCCGACTGGCGGCGGAAAATCGCTTTGCTACCAGCTTCCGGCACACATGTTGTCCGGTGTTTGCGTCGTCATTTCGCCGCTCATTTCGCTGATGAAAGACCAGGTTGACGCGGCAAGGACAAACGGTTTGCACGCGGCGGCGTTCAACAGCACCAGTACGCTTGCAGAAAAAAGTTACATCCGCGACGCTTTGCATGGCAATACCCTCGATTTGCTCTACATTTCCCCGGAGCGGTTCAATTCGGAACATTTTCTGGAGCGGTTGAAAACGCTGAATCTCTCGTTTTTCGCCATTGACGAAGCCCATTGCATTTCTGAGTGGGGACACGATTTCCGACCTGATTATCTCGCGTTGGCGCGTATCACCGATGAGTTCCCCGATGTGCCCATTGCCGCGTTTACGGCCACGGCAACGCTACGGGTTGCGGAAGACATCGTGACCCGTTTGCAATTGAAGAACCCGCATTTGACACGGGCGTCGTTCAATCGCCCGAACCTCTTTTACCAGGTATTCTACAAACGGAGATTTGACGGCCAGTTGCTCGATTTCCTTGACCGCCATCCGAACGAGTCGGGCATCGTTTACCGCACGAGCCGCAAAAAAGTCGAGGAAACCGCCGCGTTTTTGCAGTCGCAGGGCTTTTCCGCCTTGCCATATCATGCAGGCATGACAGACGAAGACCGCCACGCGACTCAGGAAGCGTTCCGCCGCGACGAATGCGCGATCATTGTGGCCACCATCGCGTTCGGCATGGGGATCGACAAGTCGAACGTGCGATTCGTCGTGCATGGCGATTTGCCCAAAAACATCGAAGCCTACTACCAGGAAACAGGTCGTGCCGGTCGCGACGGTGAATCGGCGTACTGCACGCTCTTTTACGGCAGGCAGGACATCACCCTTTTGGCCCATTTCGTCAATAAAATCGAAAACAAACAAGCCCGTGAAGTCGCTAAAGAACAACTCCGGCACATGATCCGGTTCGCCGAACAGGACGAGTGCCGGCGGATCGGATTGCTGCGATATTTCGGCGAAGTCTTTCCGGCAACCCGTTGCGATCATTGTGATATTTGTGGCGGTGAAGTCGAACGTGAAGACGCGACCATTGCGGCGCAGAAATTGCTTTCGGCGGTTTATCGAACAGGCGAGCGATTCGGCGCGACGCATCTTTGTGATGTGGTGCTTGGCGAGGTGACGGACAAAGTCCGCCAGTTCCGGCACGACCAGCTTCCCACGTTCGGCGTCGGGAAAGACCGCCCCCTGCCGTATTGGCGAATGGTCATCAACGCTTTGGTGTCGCAAAAAATTCTGGCCGTTGACGATCCGAAATTTCCCGTACTCAAGTTGACCGAAAATGCCTGGGCGATTCTCCGCAACAAGCAACGCTTTCAGATGCTCAGTCAACAATCGCACCCAAAGCCTCAAAAGTCGCGTGTTTTCGATGTGCGTCCTGAGAATCCCGCGCGGGGATCCAACCCGCTTTCCGAGCGGCTCTTCCAACGGCTCCGGGAACTGCGAAAAGAGATTGCCGCAACGGAAAATTTGCCGCCCTACGTCGTGTTTTCGGACAAGTCCCTGCGTGAAATGTCGCTGAAATTTCCGAAAGACCGTGACGCGTTCCAGCTCATTTCCGGCGTCGGGCGGCACAAACTGGAAAGCTACGGCGACACCTTTATCACGGCCATCAACGAATATTGCCGTGACAATTCATGGTCGCAGTGACCGGGGCGAACGCAGGTTGGTCCGGTCGCTTCTCTTCGTTGCGATCCCGGCTGCTGTTCCCAAACCGCTTTAACTTTTTTTGCTGTTTTTTGTAAAAAACGTTCTGAATTTCCAAGATCATTGTCGATTCTGCCGATAATAACTTTTGTAACCATTGTAAGAACTTTCATTGATATCATCTTCTCTGTCATAATGCACGGGTATGGGTGGAATCTTCAGAATAAAAAATAGAAGGATAATACACAAAATGGGCAAAATTGTTATCGGACATGTAACAGTCCTGTTGTGCCTCGTCGGGACGTGGGATGCTTTTTCTCAGTATGTGGCGGAGTTTGAACCGGCATACCATTCGCCCATGCAACCGACGCTTGCGGCGTCCGCAGGCGATCGGGTGGACGAACTTGCGGCGGAAATCGCGGCCATAAAAAGCGAACTGGCCAAAAAAACGGACAAGCCGGACACAAAAAAAGGCTGGTCGTCACCCAAAGTCGGCGGCAGGGTTTTCATGGATTATGTCACCGCCATGAACAACGACTGGGATGGACTGGATGTTATGCCTCCCGGTGTCTCCATGCCCTATACACAAAACTGGTTCGGCTTCCGCGAAGCCCGGCTCACGATGACCGGGACAGGCTACGATTTTCTCGATTACAAATTCGAGGTTGGCTTTGAGAAAAACCAAAGTTTCAATGGCAGTTTCAAGGACATGTTCCTGGGCGTCCAGAATGTTCCGTTTTTGGAATACGTGCGGATCGGGAACCAGTATGTCGAAGACGCCGGTTCGGAAATCTGCAACGGCTCGACGAACTACACGTTCCTGGAAGCCCCGGCACCGGCCGGGTTGCAATTCATGTCGCGGCGGTTGGGCGTCACCTCGCGACACTTGTTCGCCGATGATCGCGTCCGCATGTTCTTTGGTGTTTATGACGCGGCCAACGTCAGCGACAGCCACTATCAGAAAAACAACAAGCAGGGCATTGTCCTCAATACGCGGGTAACGCTCGCTCCCGTGTTCTGCCAGGACGGTTGCAGACTGCTCCTTGTCGGGGGGTATTATAATTACGTCGATTCCTCAGAATCCAGGTCTCTGACGTTCAACAGGCCGGGAGGCTGGGACGTTTATACCTCGCATAATTTAGGGAGTTTCGACAGCGACCACTACCAAAAGGCCGGTTTTGAAGCCGTGTGCCAAACCGGGCGGTTTTGTGTCCAAACGGACTTGTTCATGCAGCAGTATGCGGATGTGAATAACGGCACTGCCGGCATCGGCAACCAGACGAATTACGGCGGTTTCGTTATGGCCAGGTTGTTCCTCACGAACGATTACCGCAAGTACAATTTGAAATCCGCCTGTTGGGACAGCGTTGATGTCTCGCGCCCGTTCAAGTTTGTGAAAGAGGGTGATGTCAACTGGACATCCGGTTATGGTGCCTGGGAAATAGCCGCCATGTACGGGTTTTACGATTCGTTTGCCTTCATAACAAACACCGACGCCCGGATGAAGAACCAACAGATTGGTGCGGCGTTGAACTGGTATTGGAACCCGAACGTCAAATGGGCGGTCAATTACATTCACGACATGACCGACGCGCGTTACGCACGCAACAATTATTATCCCTCCGGCGATTACCTTGGCATGAGTTGCCGGTTTGCATTTTGAGGCGTTATGAATATGTGAACCGGGCGGCTTACGTGCCCCCCGTCGGCGAAACCAAATCGGTTCCGCCCGGCGTGGAAACGGTCTGGAAGGGACTGCAACGCACCCGCGACTTCGCCGAAGTCTGGAACGCCTTCGAACCGGGAGCCGCGAGAAAATGACAACTTGTGTTGCACAACGAGAGTTGGCGGCGGAGGTTATGGAAATTGCGCCCCTTTCAGGGCGAACCCCAACGCACTACTGTTCCCATTGCCCGCTACCGTATTTTCGAATGGCGTCGAGCATGGCCCGGTAGTTTTTCGGGCGGACACCGCTGTGAATCGTGTTGCTGGACGAAACGATCAGGCCGCCGGGACCGCCTTTTTCGATGCACACGCGGACTTCTTCAGCGACCTGTTCCGGCGTGCCGTCACAGAGGTGGCCGGTGCAATCCATGTTTCCCTTGAGGCAAATCCGATCCCCGTATTTTGCTTTCATTTCGGCCATGTCAAGTCCGCCGCCGGGATCGATGGGGTCGAGACAGTCGATTCCGGCATCCAGCCAATAGTCGAGCAATGGCCGAATGTCACCGTCTGAATGCTTGATCACGATCAGGCCGAGCGACTTGTATCCCTGCACGACTTCCTTGAAATACGGGGCAATCATTTCGGCATAAACCGACGGCCTGATGATCGGGCCGCGTCCCGTCGCAACGTCGTCGGTGGTTGCTACGATCTTAATGCCGTACCGCCGCACCGCCACTTCGGCCAGAGCAAGGTTGTAATCGACAACCCGTTTCATGAGGCCGGTGAAATTCACCTTGTCAAGCAGCATTCCCATCAAAGCGTTTTCGTAGCCGAGCAGGTCGCGCATGTCGGAAAATCCGTCGCGCAAGTTCAGGACAATCGCCCGCCGGTCACCGAACTTCTCAATCGCCTCTTCAAGCGTTTTGAAACGTTGTATGGCGTTGGGATCGGGGAAAAAGAAATATTGTTGATTGGCCACATCCGAGACGGGATGCTTCGTCACGACGGGCAAGACCTCGCCGGTCAGAGTACGTTCGGTTCCCCATTCGTCCCTGAAGGTTTTGTCGCCGTTCCATTTCCTTGCGTAGTCGGGACGAATGTTCACGGCGTCCAGGTCAAGACGTTCGGTGACCTCAATGGGATCATCACTCTGGCACAAAGCCCGGGAAACAGCAGTGTCAATGAACCACTCAAATGTCGGAATCCGGTCGGGAACTTCGCGTCGCAACGCGGCGAAAATGCGTTCTTTGGGTGTCATGGGATGAACTCTTTTGTCAATAGGGATTGATAAAGCGTGTTAGCGGTTTTTCCATAAATGCCTGATATACTTTCGAACGCCATTTGGCCTGCATTAATTTTTTGTGACCTTTGTGGCCTTTGTGTAAAAGATTTCAACACAAAGATCACCAAGGAGTGCACAAAGGTCACAGACATAAAATGCAAAGTCCATGGCGTTGTACGGTATAATAATGCTATGTCATTTTTAACTAGCTGTTGGCTGTTTGAGTATGACCAGGATTTCCAGGATTTATGAAGCGAAAAGACAAAAGGAGTATCCCTTTCATCTGAAAATCATGTTAATCCCGTCGAAAAAACGAACGAGTCAATCCTGTCCCAAGTTCAGGCGATTGCCCTTGACCGGGCGTTGCGTGTCAAGGGGCCATCCCGAAAATGAAGTGAATGATGCCCGGCACCAGCTCTTCATGGAGAGGGATGTTCGGATGAGTATAGTTCATCAGTTGCAACAAGCGTAACGTTGTCGAATTGGTTTTCAGCAGGTGGTCCATATTTTTGATGATCATCTTTTGTGCTTTCGGATTGGCTTCGGCCAAAAAGTCTGCGTCAGCAAGGGAAATCTGAATGTCCGTCGTTCCCTGAACGATCATCGCCGGAATCGTCAATTTTTTGATTTCGTCCCGGGGGTCGTACTTGAGCCACGAAATCATGTACGGTTGCAGGCTTGGCCGGACAAGTGCCGTCAACTCCGGTGGTACGTTTTCCACGGTTTTTCCCTGTTTCAGTTCGTTGAGTATGGAAACCATTGAGTCATGCAAGGACCGGGATTGCCGCTTCAACTGTTCCAGGATCACTTCGTCGATAGAGCGGCCGGCACCGCACAGTGAAATAAAACCACTTGCATAACCGGATCGGGCACAAGCCGTCATGCCGATGAGCGAGCCTTCGCTATGTCCGGCAACGATGATTTTCGAATACCTCTTTTCGCGGGACAGGATATCCAGCCAAAGACAGACGTCATCAATGTAATCCTCAAAATGCAACTGCGATTCATCCGCACCTGCTTTGGCACTTGCTCCAACCCCTCGTTTGTCGTATCGCATCGAAGCGACGCCGTGTTGCTGCAATGCTTGCGCGAGCATCACATAAGTATTGCACACAAGTGCGGGCGACTGATTTCCGTTGCGATCCGTCGGCCCCGATCCCGCCACGATGAGAATCATCGGTACGGCTTCGGTTTGGGCTTGCTCCGGTTCGACAAGTGAACCGTAAATCGTTCCAGCCGGCGTTTCCAGCCGAATCGGCGTTCCATATTGATTCTGCTCATCCGTCCAGGGCAAATAATGAAAACCCGAAATTTGCTTTCCCGCAAACGTCACCCGGATTTTGAACGCTTGTGTTATCCCGGAATAGAACAGCTCGACGGACCGGAGGTTGCCGCTGTGTTCGATATGCTCATTTTTACGCCATGAACCGATCCCGCCGAACATTCGTTCCAAGTCCTTCGGTATTCTTTTCGCACCGCTGCCTTGAACCCACGTTTGCATGGCGTCCGACATCTCGATCCCCGAAAGCGATTCCGCGTCCTTTTCACCGATGACAACCTGAAAGAAGGTCATGGCGTTTGCTTCAAGTTCCGACAGGACGGAAGCGTCCCGCGATTCCTGTGCATTGGGAAACGCAAATGCCGGAATGAGGAAAAGGAGGAATAAAAATTTTACCATGTTTTTCTCCTGCGGTAAAGCTCCGGGGAAGTCCATCGCGACACTCATGTGGTTCTGTCCCAACTGGGCGGAGATTCACGACAATGCGAGTTGCCGGACATACTGTTCCAGCGAGCATTTTTCTTCATCGCAGTAGATTCTCTGGCGGGAGAGGACCGAGTCCCAATCGACGGCCAGGGCGTCAAATTCCGGGCCGTCCACGCAGGTGAACTTCGTCGCTCCGCCCACGCTGACCCGGCAGCCGCCGCACATGCCGGTACCGTCGATCATAATCGTGTTGAGGCTCGCGATGGTTTTGACGCCGAACGGTCGGACCGTCCCGGCGCAGAATTTCATCATGACCGCAGGACCGATGGCCACCACGCCGGTAATCGTTCGCGGGTCGTTCGACTGGTCCGCTTCGAGCAGTTCGCGCAGCGGTTCGGTGACGAGTCCCTTGCGGCCTTCGGAGCCGTCGTCGGTTGTGACGATATACTCACTGGACGCTTCGGCCAGTCGATCCTGCCAGAAGAGCAGATTCTTGTTGCGGGCACCGTGAATCATGATGACGTGGTTGCCCATCGCCTTGAGTGCCCGGGCGATGGGATAAACCGGTGCCGCACCGACGCCGCCGGCAACCATGACGACCCGGCCGTAGTGTTCCAGATCGCTGGCCTGTCCCAGCGGGCCGATCATGGCGTAGAGGTTCTCGCCGGTGTTCATGCGGACGAGTTTCTCCGTCGAGGTGCCGATGGCCATGATGACCAGTGTGACCGTGCCTTGTTCGGCGTCGAAGTCGGCGATGGTCAGCGGGATGCGTTCCCCCTGTTCGTCGGCCATGACGATCACGAAATGACCCGGCTCGGCCTTTTTCGCCAAACGCGGACTGCGGACGACCATTTCCCAAATTTTCGGGCAAAGTTCCCGTTTCGATTGGATTGTAAACATAATTGTAGAGTTGATTGTGGTGAGTGGCCAGTGGCCAGTGATTAGTGATTCGTTACCAAAAACATCAACAGTAGCCGGGAACGTCAGTGACCGGTTCAACTGTGTCGTTCCAGGAAAACCCGTCGCTTACGCTCCGGGTTGCTGTTGATGAACACGACACTCATTTCTGAAACACCTCCGGCCAGGATTTCACCGAATCGATCAAACCCGGGTTCGGCGGCGGGGATTCAAAAAATTCGACGAAACCTCCAGGCAGTTCGTCCCGTTGGCACTCGAAAAAAAACTTCAGTTGTAATTTTTCAGTGGAATTTTTTGTTTGAAGTGACGAAACCGTTTTGCAATTCGTCAGGATTGCACCGCTCGGTAGAAAACAACGTCCCCCACCCACCCCGCTGCATTCCTATGGAATGCAGCCACAACGTTCATGGGCGAATTCCTGGGGAATGCGGATCGATATATTAACGTCGCGATTTCTACCAAGCGACGCATCGCTACGGGATGCCAACCCAGGTATTCCGCCAAATGTTATCTTCATTCGATCGTCTCTCCCGGTGATTTCTGCGGGGTTTCCGGCGGCTCGACAAACATTGGGGTGTCATCCGAAAATCCATCTCCGCGTCACAGGGTGACGCGGCTAACTTGTTTTCTCGTATCTCTCACTTCTTACTTTCCCTTCGGCGGTTCGCTACACAGTTGGCAGAGGGCTTCGCGGACCATGGCGATTTGTTCCGGTGTGACGGTCATAAAGCGGTTTTTACCATTCGGGTTGAATTGGTAGTGTGTGCGTCCCTGGTCATCGAAGGTCACGTCGCACGGTTCCGAAAGTGTGAAATAACCGCGATCCGGCCTTACGGCATAAAGGACACTCGTCAGGTCGAAGGCTGGCTGGTCGTTTTCCAATCCGCGATAAAACTGATAGCCGAGTTTCACCGGATGATATTTGATATAATTGTACTCGTTCCTCATACTTTGGGCAGGGTGCTGGATCGTTTCGCCGATTTCATAACCGCTGAACACGACCGGGGTCGGCCATTGGGCAAACATTTTTTGGGCACTCGGGATGTCCATTGCGATGTTGTATTCGCGGTGTTCTTTCAGACGGTCAACGAACGCCCCGGCCATGGCCGAGAGCAGTTTGACCTTTCTGGCAACCAGTTCCTTGCCCGTCAGCGGTGAAATGTTATCGCCCGGCGAGTCGAGCAATCGGGCGAAATTCGTTGAAAACCCGACCTGTACCATGACGACCGATCCGTCCGGCTGGGCGGCCAGCATTTTGCGGAGCAGCGTGACCGCGTCGGGTAAATCGGCGTACATTTCCGGCGTAACGGCCGTTTTGAAAACGCGATTGCCCTGGTCATCGGCCGTGTTGTACACGTTGGCAAGATATTTGCCGTCTTCCTTTGTCACGCCGCCCTTGACGATGCCGATCGGGATGCCGGGGCGGCCGTAGAACGTGTTGAGAATCGCAACCATCGGGGCGGCGTAGGGGTTGTCTTTCGTGATCGTCACAGCGAGTAACTCACACTCGTTGCGATTTTGCAACGAGTGAATCACCGCCATGGCCAACGTGTCGTCAATATCGTTGCCAATGTCCGTGTCAAAAATTAATTTCACGGGTTCCGCCGCACCAACGTATGGGAATGGGGAAATAACTGCAACAACAAGCACTGACAGCAGGCAACAACCAAGAGCAAGTGTCCGACAAAACATGGGAAAACCTTTGACCTTTCGACTGAGGTGGAATGAACAGCAGCGTGGACTGCCATTGAAATTGAGACGTCATTTGATCTGTGGTTTCCATTGTATTGAAAAACCACAAAAAATGAAGCCAATGGCATGAGTTTCATCAGGAATTCCCGCTGTTTTGGCACAGAGCGGGTTGTGCAAAAGAACTGTGTTTGTGATTTGTGTTTTTTTTGTGTTTTTATAAATAATGAGTAAAAAAAGATTGAAATTGCCTGGAGATTTTTATATAATCAAAGCGAACAATATTGACAAGTGCGTGGAACTTGCATTTTTCGCTGGTTTTCACGAACTTGGGCAGGGAAAGATGCCGATTACTGTAACGAGTACAAAGAAAGTGTGAGTTCTCTTCTCTTTGCTTCTTTCCCGGCGGTGCGACGGATCGGCAACGGATTCTGTCGTCGATCCTGAGACAGCTTTTATGTATCTCAGATGATTGAGATTCTCGTGAGAGAGTATCAAAAGCTGGATTTTTCCCGGCTCATTCGATGCGTTGACAGCACGTTTCAAGCCGCACCTGAACTTTTACGATGGCCGTCCAGAAAAAATCCGGCGATGCAATATTTCGTGATTTATGTTTCAGAGTGATTGTTGAATGTAATTGGAGAAATTCCCATGAGGAACGTTTTTGAAGCCATTTTGGAAACTGGCCATGATGAGGACTTTATCCCGGTTGTAACAGACGAGTTTTGCCCCACGGATGCCCCGGCGGGTAGCCCGGCAAAACTCGAAGTTCTGGCCGAACGTGTCCGCAAAGGCCTCCCCCTGTGGCACCCGGAAGACCGCGTTGATTACGCCGGCCTGACCGGAACCGTCCGCCCCCGCGAGTAACGCGCGGGCAGACATAAAATCTGTAGTGACAAATGGAAACCATTCCCGGCAAACGTTCGGGAATGGTTTTTTTATTAGTATTCACGGTTTTTTCCTTGAATCAAAAATGCCCTATTGACTTTATTAGTATTACTTATTACTATTATCATGAAAGCTGTTTTAAGAAATCGTTGTGGCAATTTTTTTGGTTGCTACAGCATCAAAGTCAAGTTACTTGGTGTATGAAAGGGAAAAAATGAAAAAGACTTGTGTTAAAATGGGGGGGGGGGCTACTTCGGGGCTTTCACTCTGGTTGAACTTCTCGTTGTCATTGCGATCATCGGGATTTTGATCGCTCTATTACTACCGGCGGTTCAGGCCGCACGAGAAGCTGCAAGACGTATGCAATGTTCCAACAATTTCAAACAATTCGGATTGGCCTTACACAATTATCACGACGCCTTCAAAGCATTTCCTTCGGCAACCAGTGCCCAAGGGACCGCTCAGGGGTTTGATGCCAATGGTTTTTTTGTCGGCACCAGCACAGCGTTCCGGCAAATCAATCAGGAGGGGTTGTGGAGTGCTCACTCTCACGTACTTCCATTCATGGAACAAGCGACCCGTTATGAAGCGGTTTGTTATGTTGCATCCATCCCGGGCGGGTTACATGCGTTGCCTTATCAGGGTTGTGGTCCCAATGGTGAAATTTACCACGCCGCACCGAATCAAACCTCCTTTGGTCCCGGTACGGAAGGTGCCCGAATGCTCAACGCCGCCAATTGCGGTACGGTTTCCACCTTGATTTGCCCGTCGGAGGGCAACTCCGGTTCCCCAGGCCGAAACGGCGGAGCACGAACCAATATCATGATTTCGTTCGGTGATGCAATGAACGCCAATCAGTGGGCTGCCTCGGAAGCGGGGGCCGATTATAAATGCGGACGGCGCGGAGCTTTCGCCTCGCACACCTGGAAC
Source organism: Planctomycetaceae bacterium (assembly GCA_009776995.1). Taxonomy (GTDB): domain Bacteria; phylum Planctomycetota; class Planctomycetia; order Pirellulales; family Thermoguttaceae; genus WRMR01. The sequence continues at coordinate 11,599 of WRMR01000012.1, forward strand.
AATATGGGGGCACTCTCCGATGGAATCAGCAATACGATTGCCGTTGCGGAAAGTGTTACGAGCGATAGCACGGCTGGCGGATCCTATTCGGCTAAGGGGGGAATCTACGGCATAGGAAATATTTCTCCTTTGGAGTGTTCGCTGACAGCCCGCAGCTCTAATGACCGAAACCGCCTTAATGACCCGCTTATTGGTCAATTTCGCGGACATTGGTATACGCATGGCGGTCCTGTGCTTTCGGGGATTTGTACGGTTTTGCGTCCCAACGATGTCAATTGCGCCGCCGGGGCCAATGACTGGGGAATGATGACGGCTCAGAGTTTCCACACCGGAGGAGTCAACGCGTTGCGTTGCGATGGTTCCGTCATGTTTGTTTCGGACACGGTCGATAATGGAAACCTCGTTTGGCCGGGAACCACGACCCCTGTCCCCAATCACGGCGGACCGGGCGGTATGGATGCGGTTGGTCGAAGCCCGTTTGGTGTCTGGGGTGCCTTGGGAACCAAAAGCGGCGGTGAGTCCGTGACCCTTTAAACGATAACCGTTTTAAGCGAAGAGTCCTTGATTTTATAGGGTGCCGCCACAATTTCAGGTAACGTTTGGATGTTTGAAAAAAGCTGGTAACCGGAAGCAAAACCTCATTTATACCTTATTTTTTCCTAACAAAACAACCACAGTAGCAAAGTCTCCCTCGTCAACATGACCTTATTACCTCATTTTTTGGCGGGTTGAAATAAGGTAATGAGGTTACTTTTGTCAGGAAAAATAAGGTGAAAATAAGGTTCTCTTTCTGTTTTCAACCGGAATTCACACGAACCTAAAATCACGGCTATACCCATTTTGTGTCAGCAGACCCTCCTCCTCCTTTACATTATTAAATCCATGAATTATCGTTCTCTCATTCCTTCGTGCCTTTTTATGGTTTGGCTCCTGCCGTTGTTCGGATGCGGCGGCCAAAAACTTCCGCCGGGAATGCCCAAGCTCTACCCCGCAACGGTGACGGTGATGCAGGATGGCCGGCCTCTTGAAGGGGCGGAAATTGTCCTCATCAATACTGACCCGGCGGTCAATTGGTCGGCGGGCGGAATGACCGATAAAAACGGGGTTGTCAAATTGAGGACGATGGGGCAATATGAAGGAGCACCGCTCGGCAGGTACAAGGTTGGCGTGCGGAAAGTGGAGGTTCCTGATATTGCTTTGCCGCTGGATATTCCTTCCGATCCGGAGGGGCTGAGGGAATATCAGCGGCTGGCCAGGGAAATTGCTGAGAATACCTTTTCTCTCGTTGAGGAACAGTTTTCCATCGGGCGAACGCAACTGGAAGTTGAGATTACGGCATCCAACGACAACGGTACCGTTGATGTCAGTCCGGCGATTCGCGTGAAAATTCCGGCTGTACCGAGAGGATAACTCCATGATTTTTTGAACCGTAAAGTCTCGCCATTCGCCCCCCTTTAACTTCTTTCCTTTCAAAACACAATGTCTACTGTCAGAATCTGTTTTTTTGCGTATTTTACGCTTTTTTTCGGTTGGGTTTTTGCCGAAGACCGGATCGTTCACGTTCATGTTTCCGTCAATAGCGAGAACGCCAATTACGAGGGGATTCTTGCGATGGACGGGTCAACTTCCACGATGTGGCATACGCAGTTCGGGACGGCTGTAACACATCCGCACGAGTTCCTGATCGACTTGAGGGACGAATACGAAATCAAAGCGTTCTCTTACGTTCCCCGGCTTGACGGGGCGGCGAACGGGACCGTCAAGGATTACGAAATTTACTTGGGAAACGATCCGAAAACTTTCGGCGAACCTTACATGAAAGGGGCGTTTGAACAAAGAACCGGTTCGCAGACCCTGCAATTTCCCACACCGCAGAATTGCCGGTACGTGAAATTCGTCGTTTTAAGCGAGATCAACGGTCGCGGCTGGGCCAGTGCCTCGGAAATCGTCCTGCATTGCGACGGCGTTATTTTCCGGGCCAAGTCGCAAGACCCGCTCGATTTGCTCCAAGAGGCTCTTGGTGAAAAAATTGATTTTTCGGACGAACTCGTACAACAGTATGCGTTTTTGTTGGAAAACCTGAAAAACATGGCTCATTTCAGCAGGGTCGCCGATGAAACGTTCCTGAAAGACTCGCTCATTTTGCCGGAAGACCGCGACCCGCTCGATGTCGTGCTTCGCCGAACCCGGGCTGCTCTTGCCGACCTTAAACAGCTGGACGGAGCACCCGATTTCGCCGCCGAAGAGAAAGAATGGACGGTGTTTTACGATCAAGCATCGAAAATTGACGTTGACGAAATCGAAATCCGGTATGACCTTTATCGTAAACTTTGCGAGTTGAGACGGCGGATTTTATTCAAAAATCCGCTCCTGAATTTCGATGAAATTCTCTTCGTCAAAAAACATCGGGCGACATTCAATCACATGTGTGACCAATATTACGGAATCAACCTCCCGCCGGGCGGCGGCGTGTATGTTCTCTCGGAGGCGTTCGGTCAGGCAAAATCCCGGAACCTCCTGGAAAACAGCCGCGTGGTGAACGGGCGTTTGGCCGGAACGTTGCTTGATACCGGTGCGTTTGCGACCCCCGACCTTTCGTTCGACGGCCAAAAAATCGCGTTCGCTTACGTCGAATGCACCGGTGATACCGAGCAGCGGTTCCACGTTGATCCGACCCGGGGGCATTGGCACGAAGGGCGCAGTTTTCACGTGTTCACTTGTAACGCGGACGGTTCCGGGTTGACCCAATTAACCGATGGAACGTGGAATGATTTTGACCCATGTTTTCTGCCGAACGGTCGCATCGCGTTCATTTCCGAGCGGCGCGGCGGCTATCTTCGTTGCGGTCGGGAATGTCCGACGTTCACGTTGTTCGACATGAATCTCCACGGCGGACAAATGCGATGTCTCAGTTACCATGAAACGAACGAATGGAATCCAAGCGTCACAGCGGACGGGCGAATCCTTTACACCCGCTGGGATTACGTTGACCGGTGGGGTTCTGTCGCGCATCACCCGTGGTTGACAACGCTCGACGGTCGTGATGCACGGGAAGTTCATGGAAACTTTACACAACGCTACGCCCGGGCCGACATGGAACTCGATTGCCGCGAGATACCAAATTCACACCGTTTTGTCGCGACCGCCGCGCCGCATCATGGGCAGGCTTATGGTTCGCTCGTGATCGTCGATCCGCAATTGGATGACACCGACGATCCGATGAAACCGGTCAAGCGGCTCACGCCGGAAATTCCTTTCCCGGAATCACAGGGAGGTGCACAGGTGTACGGAGCCGCCTGGCCGCTTTCGGAGAAATACTACTTGGCTGTCGCCGATTTTTCCGTCCATAATGGTCAAGGGTTGCAAGGAGGCGAACAGTTTCGCGGCGATTACGGGATTTACCTGATCGACGCATTCGGCAACAAGGAACTGTTGTACCGCGATCCGGAAGTTGGTTGCATGTCGCCGATCCCGTTCCACGTGAGACCGACGCCCCATTCGCCACCGCAGTCTTTGGAAAACGACGAAATCAGGCATCAGCCGTATGTCGCTCCGAATCGTGGCGTCACACGGGAAGCAATTGCTTCCGTAGTGGATGTCTATCAGAGTCGCAAACCGTTTCCAGAAGGAACGAAAATCAAAGAATTGCGTATCATTCAGGTGATTCCGATGTCCGGTCCGTCAGGTGCCCCGCATCATGACACTGGATTCCGGGAACCATCGGCGGCGGCTTCCATGCCGCTGTGTCGATACGTCCTCGGAACCATCCCGGTGGAAGAAGACGGCAGTGCTCATTTCGTTGTTCCCGCTCAGAAGGTATTGCTCTTCCAGGCCATCGACGAGCAGGGGCTGGCGATCCAATCAATGCGTAGTGCCACTTACCTGAAGGAAGGGGAAACGCTCGTGTGTAACGGGTGCCATGAACCGAAAAATCAGACGCCACATACGACAAACATGCCGATTGCGTTTACCCGGCCGCCGTCGGTGATCAAGCCGGAACACCCGGACGCGAATCCCTTCAGCTACCCGCGATTGGTGCAACCGGTGTTGGACAAACATTGCGTCGATTGCCATGCGGCGGAAATCGCCAAGGGAACGCCGGACGTGCCGAATTTGGCAAAGGATCCGATGGTGAACCAATGGTACGCCTCGTACAATGAATTGGTTCCAAAATACGGATTCTACGACTACAAAGAGACGTTGACGACAACGCCGGGAAAGTTCGGCGCGCACGCCGCCCCGCTTTACAAATTGCTCAAGGACGGTCATTGTGACGTAAAACTCAGCGACGAGGAACTCCATCGGATATCGCTCTGGCTGGATTGCGTTTCACCGTTTTACGGCGTCTATGAAAAAGAGGGGGGGGAAGCCCAACTCCGCGGCGAAATCGCGTTCCCGACAATTGAATAGAATTTTTTACGTATTTATGGTTGTGGAAAAAACATCGACTCGGCGAAAACGGTCGAAAAGTCGGGGAACTTCGACAGATCAACACATTCGGCCTTGTCGGCGACCTGTTGCATGGCGTTGCAACACGCAGTGCTGAGCAAAACGGCCTTGGCACCGGCCAGCGAAGTGTTGCCGCAGAAATGAATGCGTGCGGTTGGTATTTCCGGCGGTAGCAACCCGATCCGCTGGGCGTTTTCGCGGCGGATGTAATTGCCGAACCCGCCGGCAAGGAACACGTTCGCCAGGTCGCCGGGCTGCATTCCCGCCTTGCGGAGCAAGAGCGTCACCCCGGCGCGAATCGCCCCGGCTGCAAGCTGGACCTGCCGGATGTCATGTTGCGTCAACAGAATTGGTCTGCCAATTCCCGACTCGTTTTGCTGCACGACCACAAATGCCGGTTTGCTGTCAACTCTTACGAAACGATCGTGAATCGCATCGGGGACGCTCTCGGGCAATTGCCTGCCGGTGAGCAGTTTGCCCGCCGAGGTGATGGCATCGATGCGAACCAGTTCAGCAACCAGGTCGATCAGTCCGGAGCCGCAAATTCCCCGTGCCGGTTGGTTGCCGATGGTTTCGACACGCAAATCATCACCGACAGCAACCCGTTCGATGGCACCGGGGGCGGCGATCATGCCCTGGCTGATGCGTGCTCCCTCGAAGGCGGGACCGGCTGCCGTAGCCGCAGCAAGCAAAAGGCCGTCGGGACGCCACAAAATGATTTCGCCGTTCGTGCCGATGTCAATCAACAGCGAAGGGGCGTCAAGCGAACACAAACTCGTTGCGATGATCCCTGCGACGAGATCGCCGCCGACAAAACCGCCGATCACCGGGAAAAGTTGCGCCAAACCTTCCGTATGAATTGCAACACCATAATCGGCTGCCCGTGTGGGCGGATAATTCATTACTGCCGGCTCAAATGGCGAATGACCGAGCGAGCGCACGTCAAGCCCGGCGAACAATTGCTGCATGGTCGTATTACCCGCAATGGCAATTTGCGTAATTTCTCCCGGTGAAACGGGCTCGTCACGTGCAAGCGACGAGATCAAATCATTGATTGCATCGACCACCGCCATGCGAAAACGTACGGCATTTTCCGGCGATTCGGAGGCATATTGAATCCGCGAAATGACATCGTCTCCGAACCCGGCTTGGGGGTTACGACAGGATTGCACACCGCAAGACCGTTGTGTGAATCGGCATATCAATTCGGCCACAAGGGTGGTCGTTCCCAAATCCACGGCGATCACATATTCTTTTTCTTTTTCTTCGGCGTCAACTGTGCGGGATTGGTAATTGAACGAAAGATCGTTCAATGCCAGGTGCGATGTCAGAATCTGCGTGACATCCGACGGGCGTGATTCCTCCGAAAGCCAAACGGTCAAGGGTTCACGAACAACATGTTGGCACGCAAGTACTTCAGATGTAATGGTTTGCTTGCCATGCAAGGCTTGCCCCGGAGCCACACGGACAGCGCATTTGCCGCATGTCCCGTTGCCGCCGCACGGAGTGGTCAAAGACCCGCCCACGCGGGCAAGTGCTTCATGCAATCGCACCCCGGACGGGCAAGTAAGCGTCTGTCCGCCGGGAAAAACGGTGATTTCAATGGACATGAGGTCGGTGGCCGGTGGTGAGGAGTTGTGCGAATAAAGCATTGACAATCCATAGTACACCACGAAAGCCAATGATGCAAATGGTAACCGGAAACGAAACGCAGTATCAAGTACAGTAAAAATCGATGTCGTCAATTTTTGCGCGCGTATTCGTGGCACAATTCACAAAACCAGCTTTGGAAAATATTTTGCTCTTGAATCACCCCATTTTTTTTTGTACGATTCGCCAAAGATGAATTTCGGTTCCAGAAAATCGATTAAAGCTACAAAAATGAAAACTCTGGCAAAATATTCCCGCCTTCCTGTTGTGTTTCTCATGGCAATCATCCTTATGGGCGGTTGTCAACTGATCCATCGCGATAAGAAACCCAAGCTCAAGCCGGTCAAGCCCTATCCTCTGAACCGGCCGTTGGCCGAATACGCCTCGCCGGGAACGAGCAGCCGTAACCACCTGTTGGTCAGCGGGTTCGGCCTTGTTTACAACCTGGGCGACAACGGGACTGTGGAAGTCGATTCACCGCACCGCAGGCTCGTCATGGAGGAATTAAAACGCATGGATGTTCAAAACCCCAGTCAATGGGTGGACTCGCAGGACACAGCGATCGTCCTGGTGCAGGCCAAAATTCCGCCCGGTATTCGGAAGGGTGAGCCGATTGATGTGGAAATCTCACTTCCGACGGGCAGCGAATGCAGGAGCCTCCAGGGTGGAATTCTGCATAAAACGGTTCTCACCCCAATGTATGACACGGGGAGCCTGTACAAACGGGGCGATATTTGGGCATCGGTGGAAGGGGCGATCCTCCTGGACCCCAAGATCGACAAAAAAAACTCCCAATATGAAAAACGAGCCATCCTGCTTGGCAAGGCGATGTGCCATTTCGACCGCGATTTCAGTCTTTCGCTTTATGATGAAGGGCGGAATGAAAGTCAACTGGCAACCATTGCCACCGAACTGACACGCCGTATCAACCAGCGTTTCAAAATCGAGGGGGAACCGACCGGCGTGGCCAAGGCAAAAAGTCAGCCTTCGGTCAATATCGAGGTCAAAATGCACCCGCACTACCGCGAGGCTCCCAATCGCTACCTGGCCGTGATTATGTCGATTCGCTGTTTCGAGCATGACACCCAGCAGGCACAACGGCTCGAAGACCTCCGACGGGAATTGCTCGACCCGGAAAAAACGCTGGCCGCCGCGTTACAACTGGAAGCCCTTCCGGCCAAAATGGGGGCTGAAATTCTGTACGACGGATTGAAAAGTTACAATCCCGATGTGCGGTTTTACTCCGCCGAGGCACTCGCCTACATGCACAAACCGGAAATCGGAACGGTCCTGGCAGAGTTCGCACGCAATGATCCGGAAAAACGCCCGGCGGCCATCGTAGCACTGGCCTCGATGGGAAGTGACCTCGAAGCGGCGAACAACCTGATCCCGCTCATGGAATCGGGCGAGCCGGACCTGCGATACGGCGCGTTTTGGGCACTCTGGCGGCGCACGCCCGACCACCCCGCCATCCGGGCCTGGCCGCAGGATGATTATCCCTATCATTACCACGTTCTGCCTTTCGATGTGCCACTGATTCATGCGTCCACCTCGCGACGGTCGGAAATCGTCCTCTTCTCGCAAAACATCCCGCTCAACCCCTTCATCGGAAACGCGGGCAAATCCATCGTCGTCAACGTGCTTTCGCCGGAACAGGTCGAGATGATTCGCGTCAATCCAGGCAGGATCAACGAAACGCGACTGCGGCCCAACTCGCTGGACAAGGTGCTCGAAGCCATCGCCGAGTTGGGCGGTTCCTATCAGGACACGCTCGAATTCCTCACCGAAGCGGACACGCCGCAGCAAAACGGTGTTCGGGCGTTGAATTGCCCGTTCGTTATCGACGGCACGCAGCAGGAGAAGGAACGTTCTTACTATTCCGCAGTTTACGCCGAAAACGATCAAGAGGACAAACCCGCACTCATGGAGCCGAAGAAAAAATCGACCTTCGGCAAACTCAACCCGGTCACCTGGTTCGAAAAAGAAGCCCCGGTTTCATCTGCGGCGGATTAAGACTCACGCCGAAATAACTTGCTCTATCAATCAGAGCCGCGACGGTGATGGAGCGGTTGAACACAAGAGGAATGAATATCCTCTTGGATACTCATGACGAATAAAAACACAAGGGAATACAGGGGGTTTTTAGAGGTGCCCTAAAAAAAGCTGATTTGAAAATCAAGGTTAAAGGAAATTTGTTGCGTCATTGTGTTGACTTATCGGAAGGATAGACCACCGATAAACCACTTTTGTGATGGGTACGGCGTGACTGCCCTGCATTGGTTATGCTGGCGTGACAGACGCCCGTTCCATCTTGAAAAAACAGCCATCAGGAGAAAACCATGAAATCCCACCGCAAAGTTCTCACGCTGAACACACCGCATCGCATGGAGTTCGTGAACATCACCCAGGATGTGGCCGCCGCCGTTCGTGAAAGCGGTATCCGCGAAGGACTGGTGCTTGTCAACGCAATGCACATCACGGCGTCGGTGTTTATTAACGACGACGAGTCGGGCTTGCACCAGGACTACAAGGATTGGCTCGAGCAGCTTGCTCCGTTTGATCCATCGCCGACACGTTATCGCCACAACCGCACTGGCGAAGACAACGGCGATGCCCACCACAAACGCCAGATCATGGGACGCGAAGTCGTCGTGGCCGTCACTGACGGGAAACTTGATTTCGGTCCCTGGGAGCAGATTTTTTACGGAGAATTTGACGGACGAAGACCCAAACGCATCCTCATCAAGATCATTGGCGAGTGACTGCGATTACCTGTTGATGCCTTCGGTGTAGGCTTTCATACGGTCTTCGTATTTGCCCGGCGGCGGGGCGAAACGCTGGGCTTCGGTTGTCGTGGTGCGGGTTTGCGATGCATTAATTCGCTGTTGGCTGACCGTTGCTTTGGGTGTCAGATTTCCGATGCTTCGGAGCGTATCGTCAAGCCGTTGTCCCTCTTTTGTGTCGGGCGCGTGATTGGCCTGTTGCTGCATTTCCTTCCAGCGTTCGACGAAACGCCGCAAATCGTTTTCGTTCCAGCCGCCGAGCCGTTCGAGCAGTCGCGGATCGGGACGCTCCTTGCCCAGTTCGTCTTCGAGATAGCGGATCACCATCTCGGTTGCCTGCCGTGTGTATTCAAGATTGGCCGCATCGGCTTGCGGCTCCGGCGTGTTGTCTGCGGGTGTTCCCTGCCGCCGATCTTGCGGGAGACCACCCCCGCCATCGCCGGATAATTCACTGGTTCCATCCCAATGGGCCTTATCATTATCATTGCCGGGAGGTTGCGGTTGTTGAGACGACTCGCCACCGGCTGAGGAAGCATTCGGCTGGCCATCGTCCTGTGTGGTTTGCCGTTCACCTCCTCGATCATCGGACGATTGATTCTCCTGTCGCTCACTCTGTTGCACATCACCTGCACTTGCGCGCGCGTTGCCCGCGTCATGTGTATCGTCCGGTTGCGCGTTTTCGCGTCGTGGCGAATCACCTTGTGATGAATCGTCGGTCAGTGAATGGCCGGGCGTATCGGCTTCCGTTGCATCGTCGCGATTGTCTGTCCCACGATAGATCGGTTTGCCCGTGTTCGGGTCAAGTTCTTCAGCATGAGGATCGTACCCGTTCTGCGTCTGCAATGCGTCCGTGTGATCGACTGTTTGCAAGTCGTCATGTTCAGGCGTATGATCCGGCGCAGGGCCGCCCGAAACTTGGTCACCATTGCCGTTTGGCTGTTGCCGATTGCCGTCGTTGCGACCGGTGTCGTCAAAGTCGCCGGTCTCACGGATATGGTTGAGCACTTCGTCAATCACGTCACCGGGGTTGGAATCGCCGTCAATCTTTTCCTTGGGTTTACCGGAATTGCGCCCGTTGTTTTGCGTTTGCTGGCCGGGCTGATCCTGCCGCTGACCGGGCTGATTCGGTTGATTCTGCTCTTGGTCAGGTTGATTTTGCTCCCGCCCCTGTTGGTTGTTGGCGTTCTGTTGACCATCTGTTTGGTCATTCTGCGTTGTGGGGCTTTGGTCTCCACCGGTTTCCTGCGTAATTGCTCCATTGTTAGAACCGTCATTTGAACCGTCGGACTGCTGACCGCCTCTTGGATTTTGCTGATCCTGATCGCCCGGATTGCCGTCCGAGTCATCTGCTGCGGTCATCTGCTGTTCGTTACCGTCACTGCGATCTTGTTGTTGATCCTGCGATGGTTCTTGTGGTTGATTCTGTTTTTGATTCGATTGGCTGCCTGTCTGGCCGGACTGCTTTTGCTCATCGGTTTCGTTTTCCGTTGAGTCGTTTCGCTGTTGGTCTTGACCATTTTGATCGGTGGCTTCATCACCCGACTTATTTCCATCTTGCGATTGCTCTTGACCGGCGTCATTGTTCGTGTCTTGATTTTCGCTCTGTTCCCCACTGTCTTCGTCTTCTGACGACTGCTCACTGTTTCCTGACTGCTGCTCCTGCGATTCGTCATTGACTTGTGGGTCGAGCGGCTTGTCGGGGTCAACTTCGGTCACGACGAAGACGCGAGACGATGTTGACGTCGAATTGGCATTCGGGTCTTTCGTGTCAACCGCTTCGGCGAAATATGTCACGCGGTCGCCAACCTGCAATCTGAGCTTTGACGGCACCAGCGTTTTTTTGATCACCACCGTTCCTGTTCGCGGCGGATTTTGCAACAGTTCGATTGTTTCGAGCGGCAAATCGCTGGTTTCCGGAAGCGTATTACCCTGTCGCACAGCGGCACCGGCGATAACACGAGTCACCGTCCCGCGCAAACGCACATGGTGCAATCCGAAATCCGGGTCTCGCGCTTCGACCGCAACTTCCAGCGGCTCGTTGAGTGCAAGTTGCATCGGCTCACGGTCATCAATGCCATCGACCCACTTGATGGCCGGCGGCTCATCCCGCACCACTTCGAGGCGATACACGCTCGGCAACGGATTTGTGCGCTGGTTGTCGTCCCAACAACGAAGCGTGTAGGTTGTGCAAACGGGTTTGTCGGGTTGATTCGGATCGAAACCCAGCGTCAGTGGGCCGTGTGCCTCGGTTTTCGACGGGGCAATCTGTAGTTTGACGGCACGGGCTGTATCGCCGTCCGGTATCAGCGTTGCCTGACTCATCGCGATGTTCGACCGTGCGGTGATGACAACCTCTGTTCCTTCGACCGCCCGCAAGTCGCCGCTGTTTTCGGCCGTCCGCATCGGCAACCTCGTGTAGGCCGGGTAATGATACTCGACCGACTTGACGTCCATGGCAATCGAAGGGTTGACTGTCACGGAATAGTTCTTTGACCGCGCGTCGGCCACTTCAATACGATAGGTCAGGCTTTCCTCAAAGCCCCGTTTCCCCGGCGGGAAACGACACTCGAATCTCATGCCGTCGTTACCCGCCTGCATCGGCACGCGCTGATCGACCAAACGTCCGTCACCGGTCGAATACACGACATGCACCGGCTTTTTCGTTGAACGGTCAAGACGTGCCTTGATTTGCAGGGTCTCGCCCTGATACACGTCGGCGTTGCCCGGCTCGACTTCCTTGATGACGATGCTTTGCGGTGTCTCGAAATGGACTAAAGGTATTGCCGCCCGGCCAACCGATTGCAGCGTGCTTTTTGGCGAAAAGATGATAGAAACGCAAAACAACGCCAGCACACAAACCAGCACGATGCCCCAGCGGATCATGGCCGTGCAGTCAACAACGAACTGATCCGGGATCGCCCTGAGATTGGCCGCCGTTTCACGACCAATGCTTTCGATGACCATTTGTTCCATTTTGGTGACCGGCGATGACTTGCCACGTTTTTCTCGCCGCAGAAAAACCCAGTTGACAAGCCGGTTCTTCATGCCGGGATGCCATTGTTCCAGCACCTCCGCCGCATAAGCCGGGTTGATGGAAAACCGGATCAGCGGGATCAACCGCAACACGAAATAAACAACTCCCGCCCCGGTGATGCCGGCCAGTCCCAGGTATCGCAAAACAAGCGGCGTCCCGTTTTTGAACACCCAGTGATCGACCAGCACCGAAACGAGCAGAAACATCAACAGGCAAGCCGCAAGCGTCACCAGCGTTGTCACAAGTTCGACCGTCCGAACCTGACGACGGGTTTGGTTGATGCGCTCGACGATGAGTTGTCCCGGTTTTTGATTCATGCGCATGCCCGAAAGCAGGGCGGTCACGATGTGACCGCTGGTAGGGTTATGGTTGGGTCGTTACTGCATTTCCGCACCGCTCTTTCCGCCTGCCATACGGATCACCGCTTTCATCTCTTCAGTTTTAGCCAAATCAAGCGGCGTTACAGACGCATTGACATCCGCCCCTTGCTCGATCAGGTATTTCAACATGCCAACAACGTTGTTTTTTGTGTCTTCATCAATGAAAGCAGTAAATAGCAACCAGAGTAACGGTGTCCAGCCATGATTGTCCTTTGTATTGACATTGGCTCCCTTTGAAATCAGATATTTCAACACATGCAGATCAGGAAAATTCCCCACAAGCCAGTGTAACGGGGTTTTGCCTTCGTTGTCTTTGGCATTGACATCGATTCCTTGTGTAATCAGGTATTCCAGTACTTCAGTATTGTCCGTGTTGGCTGCTGAAAGGTGCAAAACCGTCTCACCATCATCTGTTTTCGCATGAACATCCACCCCGGCTTCGACTAAGTGTTTGAACATATCAATGTTATTGTAATTGATACTGTATCTCGCCGCAAAATGCAATGCTGTCGCACCATTCTCACATTTCACTTTGACATCTGCGCCATGCTTGATCAGGAATTCCAAAACATCGGCATTGGAAATGCTGCGTGCCACAGAATGGATTGCAGTCCAACCACCTTCACTTTTTGCATTGACGTCCGCACCTTGTTCGACCAGATATTTCAATGCATCAACTTTTGAATCGTCCGTTGCAACACTGTGTAATGGGGTCCACCCACCGTCCATTTTAGCGTTGACATCTGCACCGTGTTCCACCAGATATTTCAACACATCAAGATTGGAATCGCACCATACGGCATAGTGAAGTGGGGT
>WRMR01000013.1 GCA_009776995.1 Planctomycetaceae bacterium
GACGGAAGTATTGACCGCCGTTGCAAAACCGATTGTCGCGTCGGTGCCAAGCAGGTCATTGTCAATCGTGCCGGGCAACCCGATGACCTGACCATTCCAAACTCTCGAAAGATCAAGTGCCCCCGCCAGTGTGCCGTTTCCACCGGTTGGAATCATCGCATCAACATGGTACTTGTTCAGGACTTCAACCGCCCGTTGGATTCCTTCCGGCGTCGAAAACCGTTGACTGCGACTGCTGTGCAGGATCGTACCGCCCTTATTGGAAAGACCGGACACGGCACGTAATCCCATAAAAATTGTGCCGTCCGGCTGAAGATAAAACTGTTCATTGAGCAACCCCTCGTAACCGTGCATGATTCCGAGAACTTCATCGCCGACAGAAACCGCCGCCCGGACAATCGCCCGCAAGCAGGGATTCATTCCCGGGGCGTCACCGCCGCTACACAAAACCGCAATACGCATCGCAACTCCTTATATCATCTTGATTATGGTTAAATCATCAGTTCCGTTCCGAAACCAACATCCTGGAAATTATAACATAAAAAGACGACCATCAACAACGAAAATATTTTGATTTTTGCGTTGGTTTTAGGACTCACGCCAAAATAAGTTGTTCGGTAAATCAGAGCCGCGACGGTCACGGAGCGGTTATTCCGCTCGATAACTCTCGCGGCTCTGATGAAAATGTTCACGTTATTTTTGCGCGACTCCTTATTGTTTTGCGTGAATTCCATCCATCGGGAGATTCTCTTTTGCTGCGGGATTTGCTACAATGGAACCAGGAAATTTACAATCACAATTCTTTCTTGATTAAGGAGAAATGACCATGCAACGACGAGACTTTTTAGCCACCGCCGGTTTGGCCGCATTGACTGCCGCGCTTCCTCTCCATAAGAGCTTCGGACAGGAAAAGAAAAAAGCGAAAATCCTCTATTTCAGCCGTTCACAGGGCTTTGAGCACGACCCGGTCAAGCTGATCAACGGCGGACCGAGTGTGTCGGACAAAGCCTTCGCCCAATGGGGTGCAAAGAACAATGTGGAATTTGTCTGCACGAAAGACGGCACCATTTTCGATGGCGACCTCAACCAGTTCGACGGATTCGCGTTTTACACGAGCGGCGATTTGCTGGTGGAAAAGGCAACAGACGGTTCCAAGCCGATATCCCCGGAAGGCAAAAAACGCTTCCTCAAGGCCGTCGAAGACGGCAAAGGCTTTGTCGGCTACCATTCCTCGACGGATACGTGGCGAACCGCTGGCCCGCCGTTTGAAAACCAGGACAAAGTTGATCCTTATATCACCATGATCGGTGGCGAATTTATCAGACACGACGCCCAGCAGACAGCCCCGATGGTCATCACTCAACCCACCGATCTTCCGTGGCTCAAGGACAAGGGCGAAGCGTTTGACTTGTGGGACGAATGGTATGCCCTCAAGAATTTCACCAAAGACATTCACGTCATTTTGGTCCAGGAAACGAAAGCCATGGTTGGCCCGAGCTACGACCGTCCGGCGTTTCCTGCCACTTGGGCCCACCTATACGGCAAAGGCCGCGCGGCCTACACCTCAATCGGCCACCTCAACAGCATCTGGGAAGACGACAATTACGCCCAATTTTTCGGTGAATTGATTGAATGGTCTGTCGGACGTTTCGACATGGACCTGACGCCGAATATGGACAAGGTCACGCCGGAAGCAAACATCCTCCAGCGAAAATCATGAACGTAGAAAACCGTGAGATCAGAATAAAATGACGTGTTCTGAATCAAATGTTTAGCCGCGTCACCCTGTGACGCGCATTTTCGAGGCAACAATGCTTGATCGTGACGAATATGTGGAACAGGTGTTTTTTTTCAGCGCGTTTCGTGAACGGGTTGAAACGGATGTGCCGGCGCAGGATGCGCTCGCCGTATTGCGTACCGAAGTTTTAGCCGCAACAAAGCTCCCCATGGCGATTGACGTGATGTTGATTGAGGTCAGGCATTCCGGTTTGATTTCCCCCGCGATGTCACAATTGAAGCATTATTTTACGCCGTTTCAAACTTATGTGATTCAAAAATCCGAAGAGCCGGGCGGGAAGTTTGATTTTCGTGTTGCATTGCAAATTCTTGAAAACGAGGCAAAATATCGTTCGGAATCGCCGACACCACAAGGTCTCTTCTTTTACGAGTTTGAGGCTCTTTGCCGCAACAAGCTCGGTTATGAAGACGGACTGGCGGCGATTTCGCACGATCCGGTTTTTGACGAGTCGTGGCGGAATTGGATTCTCTCGCTGCACGACGATCTGGGTGCGATCGACTTTGCGGAAATGATCTTTCAGCGGAGTGAATTTTGTGTTCAGAAACCGACCGGACCGCTCCTTTTTTCCGAACGCGAAGGCCGTATTGCCCATGCAACCATTGGTCGTGACCCGACTTATCTCTTTTCCGCGTTGTCTCGCCATTTGAGCTATCCGGAAGTCCCACGACAAAAACGGGTGGTGGAAGAAGAAAATCTGATCCCACAACTCAAACGCCGCATCGAACTCTTGGAAAATCGTTTGATTTTACTTGAAGAAGAGTTGCGCGGCGGCATCAACTTGAATCGTTACTACGTCAAGGATGAATAAATTTCTGTTTTTCAAGCATGTCGATTGGTTTGGGACGAACATCTCTCCGGAAATCGGGGAAAAGTCTGTATTTTTGCCGGAGATGACTGCATCAACGCCGGGAATGGGGTAATATTTCCCGTCGATTTCATGTATCACACAATAGATATGCCATCGCATCAGTCAGGATTACCAAGCAGGTGCAAGGGACGTTCCATGAACCCCATCGAACAGACAATTCTGTACATCAAAGATCGTCGCAGATTGGATTCCGCCGTGATATTGGCGAAAACTCCCGGTGTGCGGCAGGTTGATGAAGAAGAGCTGATCGGTTGGGCTTTCGATTTTGAGGGAGATTGTCATCTTGACGGCAAATTGGGAATTGAAACACCTGGTCGGGAATCAGGTGTGACCGATTCGGGAACCGAACCGCATCTTTACTTTCACCCGCTTCCCAGCGGATGCCATGCACTTGGTCACCTGTCACCGTGTCACAATTCCGATGGTAATTCCATCGGCCTGATTTCCCATTGTCTCATCGTGGCGCCACGGCTGTTACGAGCGTTTCACAACAATATTCTGATGATCCACCAGGCATTGGTTGCCCGCAAACATTTTCAATTTCTGGTACCGGACCATCCCGATGACGTGTCCTCATTTTCCATCGTGCCCATCAAGATGGGCGTCCGTCACACTCCCGTCATCACAACGGACTTGCTGGAAGCCATTCGTGATTACCCCGGTGCAGAGGTTTTCGCCCATTTGTTGTCGTCCTCCATCAATTCGGTGTGCACGTTTATCACAAGGTTGTCGCCTTCGATCCCGTTGATCAACGGTGTCATCCAATGCCTGCCGATTCCTTTGCGTCCCGAATTGTCGTTTGCCACGTCCTTGCATTTTTCGGCTTTGCGTCCACTGCGGCTGATCGCCGCCCGGGAAAGCAGCCGGAATATCAGAAGCATTTGCCGCCAATACGCGATTCCGTTTTTCCATTTGGTCCATTTCGACATCCATGTCCTCCGTGAAAGACTCCTGGCCAACCGGGATTGGGCCACCCTGGTCTATTCCGTACTTGAGCGGGGACTCTATCACGACTTTGCCCGATGCCTGACAGACAAGCTGAAATACTGCTCGTTTGAGACGCAACGCGGAACTCCCGACTGGAATTTGCTCAATCGCGTCAGCGAATCCTTGTTCGACGAGTGGTTCCATGACGGGAAAGGCGTGACCGACGAGGAGATCATCGGTGGTAAAATGCCCCCAGCCGTGGAAGAGTCGGGCAGTGGCTTGAATGATGAAAACCAACGTTTGCGCGGGGATGCTTCTCATTGGCATCGCCATCCGGAAAACGACTCGCAACACGGCTCGGTGATCAAAGAAACCGACTTGGACGCCATCGCGGAACAGCTTCTCCCGTTGTCTTCGTTCACGAAGCAACCGATCTCCAGAAGCCGCCAGGTGTCGCAAAGGCGGTTGGCCAAGCAGTTTCCCCAATACGAACGGGAAATCCGCCACCTGGATTCACTTCTTGCCCGGTCGTTGTTCGGCGATACCATGGCACTGGAGTCTCTGAACGAATCGTGGCGGGAATTGCGAAAGCGTTTGCCATTTCATGACGTCGAAGTCATTCGTGAAACCTACCTGCACCTGGTTCAATCCATCATCGTGCAACCGCGAGATCCGGAATATCCCAAGCCCCCGCGACGTACCATCGACTCGCTGGAAGTGATGAACATCTTTCTTCAGGAATGACGCCAACGCAGAGCGTACTCCGGGCGTTACACTTTGCGTTTCCTTGCAACCACAAATGCGCCGATGCCACCCAGTCCCCAAATGAGAAGTGAGGCTGGCTCAGGGACATCCGAAGAATGTGTCGTCTTGGCCACGTAGAGGAAGTCCTGTCCGTTGCGGACGTGTTTGCCGCGTTTGCCATTTTGATTTTTTTTTTCTCGCAGAGGACGCGGAGTTCGCAGAGAACACCCTCTGCGGCCTTTGCGATCTCTGCGAGAAATTTCGTTTTCATCGTGTTCCGGCAAACGGGGAATTCAAGCTTATTCGGGGTTATGGCGTGACCGGCGCGGCGACGCATGACAGTGTGCCGTATCTGGACACGATGCCGGAAGAACCTGCGTATCCTGGTCAGGAGGCGTTTGCGGAATCGGCATATGCCAGCAAGGATATCCATGAGAAATTATTGCAACGCGGTTATAGAAGGGTATCAGAATCCAACCGTAATGTACAAAAAATAAAGAGCCGCAACTCTTTGGAATTACGACTCTTAGCAACTACTTTCGAGTGTTTTCAGGTGGTTTCAACACTCTGGAAAATGCCGAAAAGAGGACTCGAACCTCCACCGGGTATAATCCCGACCAGGACCTGAACCTGGCGCGTCTGCCAATTCCGCCATTTCGGCTCATTTCTGATGTTCCAAAAGATACACCTCATAAACATTATGATATCCTGATTCACGACTTTGGCAAGGGTGGGCTTAATGAGACATGCCACCGGGTGTACAATTTTGCGCATCTCCTTGTTCCCATCGGGGACGCACAAGATAACCGGAGGTGAGGTGTACTCGCCGAACCATCGGAAAAAGAAACACGAAATCATTCCAAACCCGCAAGGGGCAACACACACTGGATGGTAAAATATTTGCACTTTTCTTCCAAATCTGGTTGCAACAGGACATACATTGCGTGGTTTTTGGCTATTTTTCGAGGTGACCATAAATAAATCCTGTAAAATGTTCCGATTTTGGTAATACGTTGAGCTATATTATTCCTTAGAGAAGCAAAATATTGTTCGCTTATCTTGCTGACCTATACCGTGATTCACTCTTGCCAATCGGAAATGATTTGCCAGGTTGTATATCCAATGAAAAAATCGCAAAATGTTCACATCCGCACTCTTGTGGAGACTATTGTTGTTTGCTGGTTGGCATTTGCCCAATTCCCAATTTTATCACAAACGGTAGTGCCACAGCCTGTCACTGGGTCCGATAGGGTCAATCGGATGGTCGGTGGCAGCAGTGTTTTACCTCTACCGATTGGGTGTCCTGCAACGAGCCAAACCACAAATATTGACACAAAAAGTACTTTCACAATATCGAAACGCTATTCACCCGTTACGGTCAGTCACGGCAATTGGTTTGATGCCGCGAGATATCGGAGTGTTCCGGTCAGGATCTATTTGCCGACACAGGTTCAGGAAAAATGTCCAGCTATTATCTTTTCACATGGTTTGGGCGGTTCCAATGAAAAATGTGCCTATCTCGGTCTGGCGTGGGCTTCACAGGGTTTTATTTCCGTACACGTTCAGCATCCTGGCATTGACGAACAGGTTTGGAAAGGTAAGATTCGACCTGTCAAAGAATTGAGAGATATGTACAGCCAACACTGGTCAGGACGAACCCAGGCGAACGATATTCGATTTGTCCTCAATCAGCTTGATTGGCTTGCTGCGGGTGAGAGTTCATTTGGGCAAATGCTCGACATGACACGAGTTGGAGTTGCCGGTTACGATCTTGGAGGTTTGGCCGCGATGCTTGTTGCCGGACAAACGCCGCCTGATCGGGGACCATCGTTGCACGACCCGCGAGTCAAGGCAATTGTCGTCATGAGTCCGCCGGTTGCAGATCAAATGACGTTTGCACCTGTGTCGTATGGAGCGATGACAACCCCGGTCCTGTTTTTTACCGGAACGGAAGACGATGGTGTGGTCGGCTCAACAAAAGCACCGCAACGCCGTATTCCTTTCGACTATATGCAGGGACAGGACCGTTTTCTGATTACGTACCAGGACGCGGGTCATTTGATTTACAGCGGTCATTTCCGGCCAATGAAAAGCCTCGACGATCAAAAATATCAGGCCAATATCGCCCAGGCGTCATCGTTGTTTTGGTGGGCATACCTCAAAGAGGAACCGGCGGTTTACGCATATTTCCATGGCCGGTCGCTGGGGAGTATTGTGGGGACGCTGGGGCGGATCGAACGTCGGCTCGGCGGAAGTAGCATCGACAATAGCAGTAACGTTGTGCAGCCGGAATCACACGATCAAGCATTTGCGCCAACCCCACCGCCGATTGATACACTGGTACGGTGATCCGGTATCAGTTTCTGCCTTCAATAAGGACACATAATGTAAAGGTCAAGTCCATGAATATTCTCGTTACCGGCGGGGCCGGTTATATCGGTTCCCATGCAGTCAGGCAACTCTGCGAAGCGGGACACGAAGTCGTCGTGCTTGACAGCCTTGTCACCGGTCACCGTGAGGCCGTGCCGGATGAAGTGCCGTTTTATCAATACGATTTGGCACAAACCGGTCCGATCACCGAACTGCTCGTCAAGCATCAAGTTGATGGCGTCATGCACTTTGCCGCACTCGCCCTGGTCGGCGAATCGGTCCGGCAACCGCTGATGTATTACGCCAATAATACTGCCGGTGCCGTCAGTCTGCTGACCGCGATGAAAAACGCGGGCGTCAAAAAATTCGTGTTCAGTTCAACCGCCGCCACCTACGGCGAACCGAACGAAACGCCGATTTATGAAACAACAGCACAAACGCCGATCAACCCGTATGGCCGCTCAAAGTGGTTCACGGAACAGATGTTGTATGATGAAGCCCATGCCGACCCGATGTTCGCGTTGACCATTTTCCGCTACTTCAACGTGGCCGGTGCAACCACTGACGGAACTATTGGCGAAGCTCATGATGTCGAAACGCACCTGATTCCGAATATCCTGTTTGCCGCGATGGGAAAAAAAGACAAAATTTCGGTTTTCGGTACGGACTACCAGACGCCGGACGGAACCTGTATCCGCGATTACGTGCATGTCGATGATCTGGTCAATGCCCATCTGTCAGCCATGACCGCACTCACGCCCGGCGATGTCCGCGTTTACAACCTTGGCAGTGGCAACGGTTATTCCGTCCGGGAAATCCTGGACGCGGCAAAAATTGTGATACAACACGAAATCCCGACGGAATACGTTGATCGCCGCAAAGGTGATCCAACCGTCCTGCTTGCGAATTCGGACAAGGCGAAACGCGAACTTGGCTGGAATCCGAAATACACGGACATGAAGGAAATCATCGAAACCGCCTGGCGTTGGCATATCTCGCATCCGAATGGGTTTGCGAAATAGTATTGGCTTCTCATGGCAGGGGTTCTCATGCTCGGACGGTCATGCCGTGACCGTACAACCATACAATCAACTATCCCATGAAATACGCGATCATTATCCCGGACGGTTGTGCCGATCATCCGGACGATTTTACTGACGGGCAAACGGCTCTGCACGTCGCCGAAATGCCGAATATCGACACTTTGGCACATCGTGGCATTGTCGGGCAATCTTATAACGTACCGCCGGAATTGTCACCGGGGTCGGATGTGGCGACGCTCAGTCTGTTGGGCTATGATCCCCGTGTCAATTATACCGGCCGCGCGCCGCTTGAGGCGATTGCCCAGGGCATCCCGCTCGGCGAAAACGACTGGGCCGTGCGCTGTAATCTTGT
The DNA here is from genome assembly GCA_009776995.1 of Planctomycetaceae bacterium. Taxonomy (GTDB): domain Bacteria; phylum Planctomycetota; class Planctomycetia; order Pirellulales; family Thermoguttaceae; genus WRMR01. The sequence goes on from WRMR01000013.1 coordinate 8,103, forward strand.
CACGATTGTTGGCGACGTGATGCAGAGTTTTACCGCCGGACACATTTCGAGCGATGAAGCCGCCGAACTACTCAACACGACCGGCCGCGAAATTGCGAAAATCGCCGATGGCAAAGTCGAGTTTTTTCCCGGCGTCAGTTACCGCAATTTGATGCTGTATCGCGGGTGTGACGCGAACGACATTCCGTTCGATCAGGCAACGCGGACGTCGGCACCACACGATTACACGGACAAGAATACTGAGTCTGCTTTGCCGCAAGGTTGTGGGAGCGAGCTACTCATCCGGCTGATGCGTGAGAGTGAACGCCTGTTTGCCGGACACCCGGTCAATCGTCGCCGTGTCGAATCCGGCAAGCCCCCGGCAACGCAGTGCTGGCTTTGGGGACTTGGCAAACGCCCGAACCTTGTGCCGTTTGCCGGGCGGTTTCCCGGTGTTTGCGGCGCGATGATCTCGGCGGTCGATTTGCTCGTCGGCATCGCAAAATTGATCGGCTGGGACCGCATCGACGTACCCGGTATCACCGGCTATGTTGACACGGACTACGCGGCCAAGGGACGATATGCCGCTGATGCACTCGACCGCTACGATCTGGTCTGTGTGCATGTCGAAGCCCCCGACGAAGCATCGCATGAAGGCAACTTTGAGAAAAAAGTCAAGTCCATGCAGGACATCGACGCGATGGTCGTGCCGCCGATTGTCGAAAAACTCCAATCATTCGGCGATTGGCGTATTCTCATTTCGCCGGACCACCCGACGCAGATTTTCACAAAAACACATTCGCACGGCCCCGTGCCATGGGTTGTTGCCGGAAGCGATGTGCCGATGTTTGATCTGGGTGACTATAATGAGTTGTCTGCGGCTCAAGGTTCACATTGCTTTAAGTGTGGCTGGAAATTGATGAACTGGTTTCTTGGCAAAAACGAGGCGTAAGCCGATGGTAGCAGGCGTTTTACCCCTTCGGGACTTCGTGCCGTCTGTCATTCTCCAATGGCTGGAAATTTAACAACGGTTTTATCTGTTTTTCCAACCATGAAACAAGGGGCAGAGCCTTGAAATTTCGTAAGGACTCGCGCACCGAATGCGGTAATGTCTGCACGTCCGGATCTGTGGGAGCCCCGGAGGAGCAATCCCCAAGGCCACCCGGTCGATGTTTTGAATCGCCGTCCGACCCGGTTGAAACGCGGCGAACTTTTGCAAACACGTTTCGATGACATCCTCATGACACTCGAACTGCATCAACCACTGCCGGAACGCCTCGCGACTTGCCTTTCGTGATGCCTCTTCGATAAGTTTAACAACGTTTTCGGCCTCGTCGGCGGTCAAATTTGGCCCAATGTTTCCGTGCCTCCAATCCAAAATGAGCTTGACTTTCTGCGTTTCCTGATCGATCATGACATCCGCCTTCATGGCACGGATTCCTTTTTGTAGGTTGTCATTTGTTGTGTTTCAAACTGTTACAATCCAAAAAATGGAATCGTTTTGCAAGACCATTTTCAACCCATTTTACCAGGATTGCGTAAGTTCAAAGTTGCACCTAAATCCCATAAGACAAGACTGTAGTGACGTTATGGATGAATTGCCATTGACACACCTTGGAAAATCCGGCAAACTGTATGTTATGGCTTTGAAATCAATGAGGATGCATACCAGTCACCGGTCCATCCCAGCCCGATTCGAATGAATCGCTACGAAAACCCGTAATAAACTCCGATCACGCATTATGCAAAGAGTTTCGCACCTTTGCGCCACCACGACTACACGGTGATGCAATTCCTGCGTCGATTAAATTTCCTGGCAAGCACACCGGTCCGGATGTTTGAAGCCCGCTTCGTATGGGTAAGGCAGGCGATGGACAATCGTCGATGTGTTGTCACTCTTTCTCTTTTGCCGTTTTCATTTCGATGAACGTTTTGGCGATCAGTGTCACGATGGCGAGCATGGCCAGCAGGGATGCGACAGCGAAGGCGGCTGGATAATTGTTGTCGCCGAACAGGTTTTCGATGTGCAATGGCAGTGTGCAGGTTTTTCCACGATATCTTCCTGAAATTACGGCGACTGCACCGAATTCACCCATCGCGCGGGCGTTGCACAAAATGACACCGTAGAGCAACCCCCATTTGATGTTCGGGAGTGTCACCCGCCGGAAAATCTGCCAGCCGTTCGCGCCGAGAACCCGCGCGGCGAGTTCCTCTTCCGTTCCCTGCGATTGCATGACGGGAATGAGTTCGCGCGCGACGAACGGGAAAGTCACGAACAGAGTCGCGATAATCACTCCGGGTACGGCAAAGATGATTTCGATTTGACGAGATTCGAGAAATGTTCCAAACCAGCCATGCGCTCCAAAAAGCAGAACAAACAGCATGCCCGCCACGACCGGGGAAATTGCAAACGGCAGATCAATGATCGTGATTAATACCGATTTTCCGGGAAACTCGAATTTCGCGATGCACCAGGACGCGGCCAGTCCGAACACAACATTGACCGGCACGGCAATGGCTGCCGCAAACAGCGTCAGGTACAGGGCACGCAGTGTGTCCTTCTCGGCCAGTGATTCGATGTAATATCTCACACCGCTGCTGAACGCTTCGAAGATCATAAACAGCAGCGGCAACAGCAGGAACAACAGCACAAAACTCAACGCAATGCCGATGAGCAGATATCGTACCCAGCGAGGCTCGGTTGTTGCGTGGTCTGCGGCAGTTCGGATGGTTTGGTTATCTTGTGGCATGATGATGTGTATAACACTTTGCGATCTGCGATTGATATCACCTTGTTTCGCGATATTTTCGCGTTCCCCAGAGTTGCAGTATGTTGATGACGAACAGCAGGGCAAATGAAACAATGAGCATCGTTGCCGCGATGGCAGTGGCACCGGGGAAGTCGTATTCTGCGAGTCTCGTATAGATCAGCACCGGCGTGATTTCCGATAAGTACGGGGTGTTGCCCGCAATGAAAATCACCGAGCCGTATTCGCCGATGCCCCGCGCAAAGGCCATCGTAAAACCTGTCAGGAGAGCGGGTAACAACGTCGGAAAAATGATCTTCCAAAATGTCTGCCAGCGCGACGCGCCGAGGCTGGCGGCAACCTCTTCGAGTTCACGTTCGATGTCGTCGATGGCCGGCTGCACTGCGCGGACGACGAAAGGAAGTCCGATAAACGTCAGGGCAACGTAAATTCCGAGTGTGGTTTGGGAAACCTGAAATGGCAACAACTGCCCGATCCATCCTTGATGCGTGCCGTGATTCGCGTAAAGGATGGAAAGCGTGATCCCCGACACGGCGGTTGGCAATGCGAAAGGCAGGTCAACCATCGCGTCGATGAACCGCCGCCATGGGAAGGTGTATCGCACAAGAACCCAAGCGACGATGAAACCGATCACGGCATTGGTCAGTGCGGCAAAGAGCGACATCGAAAACGTCACCCTGAACGAAGCCAGCGCACGTGGGTCGGAAACGGTTTTCCAAAAATCGGACCAACCCATCCCCGCCGCTCGAAGGAACAATGCCGCCAGCGGAATCAGCACGATCAGACTCAGGTAAACGACGGTAAACCCTATCGTCAACCCGAACCCGGGTAATACGCTGTGTCTTTTGAGTTTTTTATTTGGCACGAGGTTTTTTCAGCCACGGATTTTTTTCTTTTCTATTTTACATTAATCCTGATTGTCATGGAAGTATTCCGGCTTGGCTATGCCATGCTCCTGCTTCAATTCTCGATTCTCTTACAGATCCAAAACCTGCGGCAAAAAACAAAGCATTCCTGATGTTTCAGCCACAGACTAACACGGATAAAACACGGATTTTATGAGCAGACCGGAATCCAAAACCATAATCTTCATCCGCTTCGTTCTGAAAAGCACAACTGCGATGATATTAAAAGATGATATTAAAAATTGTGGATTTCGGATTTCAACTCCCTGTGAAAAAATCCGTGTTTTATCCGTGATAGTCTGTGGCAATGGTAAATACAACAATCGTGGCGGAAGCTCACCTTCCCGCTTTGATAATCAACTGGTCATACGTGCCGCCGCTGGAAAAATGCTCTTTTTGTGCTTTCGACCAGCCGCCGAACACCTTGTCAATCTCAAACAATTCCAAATTCGGAAACTGATTCGCGTATTTTGCGGCCACTGTGCCGTCTGTGGGACGGTAATAGTTTTTTGCGATGATTTCCTGGGCTTCCGGTTCATACAAAAACTTCAGATATGCCTCGGCAAGGTCTTGGGTCCCTTGCTTTTTCACGTTTTTCTCGACCAGAGCGACCGGCGGCTCCGCCAGGATTGAAATCGACGGCGTGACGATCTCAAAATCCTCTTTTTCCTTGCCTGCCAGACATAAAAGTGCCTCATTTTCCCATGCCAGGAGTACGTCACCCATGCCATTACGGACAAAGCGGTTCGTTGAACCACGCGCTCCCGTGTCTTTGGCAGGGGCTTTCGCCTCCGAGAACATTTTCTGCACGAATTCCGCAGCTTTTTGGTGGGCTATGGCAACTTCGTCCGCACGGGCCGGGTCGGACAGAGCTTCCAGACCACCAAGTTCTTTCTTCAACATATATCCCCAAGCCGCCAAATAGTTCCACCGGGCCCCGCCCGAAGTCTGCGGATTGGGCGTCACGATGGTCACATTGTCTTTCAGAAGGTCCTCCCAATCGTAAATCTCTTTCGGGTTCCCTTTTCGGACAAGAAAAACGATGGTCGAGGTGTAAGGGCAACTGTTGTGCGGCAATTTCGATTGCCAATCATTCGGAATCAAGTCTTTCCCATGTTCAACAATGGCATCAATATCATAACCTAGTGCCAAAGTCACAACGTCAGCCGCATTACCTTCGATGACACTGTTGGACTGGGCCCCGGACCCTCCGTGGCTCTGATTGACCCGGATTTTTTCGCCTTTTTCCCGTAACCAATACTTTTCAAACGACTCATTAATATCTTTGTACAGTTCGCGAGTGGGATCATAAGACACATTTTGAATTTCGCGGTCATATTTCGAACACCCGCAACAACTCGCGATTGAAATCACGCAACATGCAAGTACCAAAAGAGTGAATTGCCATTTCATTTTGAATTTCCTTTTATTTTTCATTGGCTTTGAGAAGTCCCCAATCGGCGGAGACAAGATTTAACCTGCATTATAGCAGGTTTTGTTCCAATGTTAAAGTACGATAACAGCGTCTATGGCAATAAAGTGTAATATTTCCATGAAACGGGGTATCCTGTTTGCTCCACTTTTGCTAAACTGGCTTTGGAAGTGAATAACCTTCGTTCCACGAATTGAGATTTCGTGGCAGACTATTCCACAATTCAACATCCTTATCCATGCGTCAAACACTCTTTTATATTCCAGCCGAATTCTTCGGACTGCCGCTATTGGGGTTCAACGGTCTGTTGTTTTGGAGCTTTCTCCTTTGGGCGGCACTTTGGTGTGCCTGGACAGTAATGAAGCGGGGACTCAATTCGGACGATGCCGGTTTTGTCGTGGTTATCCTGCTGGTGGCTCTGGTCGCAGCGGTGTTTCTCCCAAAAATCGCCGTTCCCGATCACGGGTTGCCGATTCGCGGTTACGGAACGATGCTCGTGCTGGCGTTTTCAACCGCGTCAGGGCTGATGATTTATCGCGGCAGCAAAAAGCGTAACATTCCGAGCGACATGATGTTTTCCCTGGTACTGTGGTGTGTTGTTTCGGGATTGCTCGGTGCCCGCGTGTTTCATATCGTCGAGTATCTGCCATCGTACCTGAACAAACCCAACCCGATTGGCGAAATGTTGCTGTTTACCGAAGGCGGACTGGTTGTGTACGGCGGCATCATCGGCGGCATGTTCGGCACGGCGATTTTCTTTTGGCGGAACCGTCTCTCCGTGTTGGCCATGTACGATGTCATGGCACCGGCACTGTTGCTCGGCATCGCAATCGGGCGGCTCGGCTGCCTGATGAACGGTTGCTGCTACGGAACGGTTTGTGACGCATCCTGCGGTATCGTGTTCCCCCCGGAAGCTCCGGCCTATTTGGGGCAGGTATTTGACAACAAAACCTTTGTCGGCGGTCTCAAATTTGCCCCGTGGGAATCGTACAAAGTGACAACCCGGGAAACAACAGCCGGGAGCCAAGCCAATGGTGCGTTGAATATCCGTGAAGTGAAAAATCATGGCGGCTGTTCCTGTATCGGTCGCGGAAAGCGTGAGATTTCAAAAGCGGAACAGGAACGGCTGGACGCATTGCCCGCCATGATCGCGGAAGTCAAGTCGGGAAGCCCCGCCGAACAAGCCGGTCTGAAGCCGGGCATGATCGTTCAACAGATACAGCATCATGACGCCCGGGGATTCTTGATCAACGACGGTCTGGCCAAACAATTTTTCTATCAACTCTCGCTGGAGCAGCCGAACAGCAACGTGACACTGACCGTTATGCCGCCCGGCTGCACAACCTCACAGGTCTTTCGCTTTGCCATGACGCCGCCAGAAGTGTTGCCGGTTTACCCGACGCAAATCATGAGCTTTTTTGGTGCGATGACCTTATGCGGTTTGGTCCTGTTGCTGGAGCGTCTCAACAAACGCGACGGTTTCGCGTCGATGCTGTTCTTGTTCCTGTATTCGACCGGAAGGTTTTGCGTGGAATTTTTCCGCGACGACGAAGCTGCGTTCCTGCGCACGGGCATGTCGATTGCGCAAAACGTCAGCCTCGTAATTTTTGTTTTGGGGATCGTTGTCGCGATTTTCATTTTTACCCGACCGCCACGCCATGCTCTTGCCGAACGGTTTTCGGTTGCAGTGGGTGACACACCGCCCGGCCAAGCTGCATCAACCGGCAAACCCGGCTCCGATTCCCGCGAGAAAGCACCCGGAACCCGCAACAGAAAAGGGAAGCGGTAAGAGAAACGTCAGAAAAAGACACTTTTTTGGGATTCACGCGAATTATTGCAAGACTCCTTAATTCTATCCCGTGATATCAAGGGATTTGCCGACTTGACCGGTGGCGTCTTTCGATTGTTCCTGTCGTTTTGTGGGATGTCGTTTGTTTTTGAGAGTTTGCTGCCAGGGTGAGCGACCGTCTGCGTCACGGTCTCCGGCTTCGGCACTGTCATCGCGGACGGCACCCGATTCAGCGGCTTTTTCGGCACGCTCGACACTTTCCCGTGTTCGTTCAAACGTTTTCGCCGACTGTGCCAATTTGTCCGCACTATCCCCCTGCTTCTCCGACAAGGACATGCCCGCCGCAGCCGCCGCAAACGTATAAGAAATGTTTCCCGTTGACATGGTCACAACCTCTCGCACACACAGACACTGTGAGATTTACAGAGAGATTATACACTGCAAGCATGGACGAGACAATGGAAATTCGTGCATTTTGCAAAAAAACTACAAAAATAGCGAGAGGCCGTAAATCAAGACATTTCCGCCATTGCCATTTCGAATTGCTCGCTGGTTCGACGGATGTGGCTGTGGGTCAGCACAGGAAACCACATGGCCTTGTCCATCAACTCGACCATGACTTCCGGGTCAAACGGTTTACGAACGTAATATGTGCCGCCAGCGGAACGGCTACGGCGGATGATGTCGGGAATTTGGGCACCCGAAAGAAAAATGACCGGCGTTTCATTAGCGTTTTCCAGCTCGTGAATCCGTTGGCAAAGCTCCAAACCACTTACCATGCCAAGATTAATGTCCGAAATAATCAAATCGAACACTTCCGATTGGGCCGATACGAGAGCATCGTCGGCGTTCATGCAAACCGTTGGCATGTAACCATGTTGGAAGAGAAACGAAACCAGTTCGTCAACAATCGCCTGTTCGTCGTCGATGACGAGAACCTTTTTGGGTTGATTTTCGCTCATGTTTTGCCTTCCGAAGGTGGGAGGAGAATGTGTTGCATTTTCATACAATCACAACAATACGCCTATATCACTAATTTAATCATACATTGCCTGTTTTTATTTACCCCGTGATTTTTGCCATTTTATATTAATTCAAGCACTAAGATAACTTTTCGGATGTTGTAATTGATACAATCAGAAAATTAACAGAAGTAACGCCCAGTAATTACAAAAAACGCACGAAAATCTCTTTTCGGTCATGCATTCGAAAATGGCATCGCAAATAAGTAGTCAAGGCGGGAATGTTGGCCGCATCGACCGACACGAGTAGGTGACTGTTGTTTCTCATCTTCGCAATATACTGGGAAAATTGCACAAAATCGCGAGAAAAACCGCGTCCGCGAAATCCCTGGATCAGACCGAGATACGTCAACTCAAGATGTTCCGTATTTTCAATTTGCGTCAAAAGCAACACACCGATGACTTGTGATTGAAATTCAACAAAAAACCAGAGGGACGGGTCAAAAACATGACTTTCCTGATAACCGCGCAGAATGTATTCCGTTGGAACAAGCCCAGTCAGATGCGGGAAATCAAGCGTGTTTTCGTAAGTTTTTTCCGTCAGAGCGACCATTCTGTTCCACTGTTCGTTTTTGTACGGGCGAAACGTCAGGCGATCCGTGGGGTGCTGTACCGGAAAAACAGACCGTTCGGCATTGAGGTTCACCAATTCGGAGATTTTTTCAAACCCGAAATGGCCGAGCATCGTTTCGTCGGCGGATTGTTGGCAATCAACCAGCACCATAACCAGCCGCATTGGATTGGCAACGGCAAATTTGAGCAGCGTTTCGTAAATGAGCCGCAGAGACGTTTCCGGTTCCGTCGGCACGACCGCCGGTTGGAGTGTCAGGAGTGTGCCATCGAGCCGCAACATCGAAAACGCGCCGCCGATCATCCCGCCGTTCCGCTCAAAATGAAACACCTTGTGTTGCGTTTGGTCTGGTTGTTGTGAAGACCGTGCCGATTCCTGTTCGTACTGTTGGAGCGTCAAGTCAATGCGGGGTTGCCGCAATTCGTCCGGCAGGTGCGCCAGCAGGATTTCCAGCAATCGTGGCAGTTGCGTCAAAGACGTTTCGTGACAAGTCAGCATGAATTGAATCCGCACCTTTCGTTATGGTGTGGCACGATTTTCCAGTATCAATGTTGTTTTATGCCGCACAACGCCAGGAAAGTGAAGTTTTTAAAGCAACCCGAAGCGTATGTGACGGGTTTTTCGGGTGTGGTACCGTTGAACCGGTCACTGACGTTCCCGGTTGCTACCCTGCATAAAATACCAGATGATTGGCGTGGTGCGGTTTATCCCATAAAACCTTTTCCCGCCAATAACACATGTCGGTTTTTTCACAAAAAGGCCGAAAAATTCACAATTTTCAATCGATCTTTGTGTTCGTTGAGAAAATCCTTGCACTCATTACGGTTGAAAAATCAGTCAGGCGGGGTCTTGGCAAGGCGACGGCGTTTTTTCCATGTCCATACCATCAGGACAATCCCGCCGACAACGCCAAGCAAATAAGCCGCTCCGTGTGCCCAAATATCAAACAAAAACAACGCATGACGTTCCGGAGCCACGGCTGTCGAGAGCGGCGGCAAGAGTCCGACGCCGATGTGCGTTGAAAAGTAGCCCAACACCCCTGACAGCATGGAAGCAAAATAAAGAATCACAAGCATCACGAGGATGGGGCAAATCATATCCTTTGCGGTCAATTTGGGCATTCGACCGATTCTGCAAACGAACGCGAGCGGTAGTCCCAGGAAAAGACCAACCCACCATGTCGCAATGATTCCCCAAATGAGAGCCAAAGCAACCGGAGAGGTGGTTGGAAAAATGACCGGGTGTGCAGGCGGCAAAAAGTATTCGACGCAAACATGTGCCGTGACCATATCATGTGCCATGCCATAGATGCAAGCGGCAATGATAGTCGTGCCGATGATTTTGATCGTTTCCATCCAAACTGCCTCATACCTTCTTTTCCGCAACCAGCCTTGCGAAGTGTTCAAAAGAGCGGTCGTAGGTTTTCTCAGCGTCCGGCGGGAAAAAGCAGCCCGGCAACTGGCGGCTCGACAAATGATAGTGCAGGCAATCGCAACAAATCCCCCGCCGGCCACAGGAGTACGTGCAGGTACATTTCGTTTTGTTCTTTTCGACTTTGCATTCCATGATGTGATTCCCCTCAAGGATGTTTGAATTGGTCAAGACAATTGCTTCATGATAATCTTTTCACGAACGATTGACAATGGTGGCGTGTTTCGGTCGCTGTGTTACATTCCGTTCCCGGTTGCTGTTTCCATGAAAGTCATCTTTTCAGGTCAGGCGTCGAACGGTATTTGGTCATGGTCAGCCCGCTACCGGAAGGCAGGAACTCGACCCGGCTCATGATGTGGCGAATCAGCAGGATGCCGCGGCCGGACGGGATGAGAATATTGTCCGGGTGCCGGGGATCGGGAAGCTCGTTCGGATTGAAACCGCCACCTTCATCGCGAATGCTGATGCGGACTTCGTTGTCCCGGACGCCGCACTGAAAATAGACTTTTTTCTGAGGGTCGGAATGGTTGCCGTGCATGACGGCGTTGGCGACCGCTTCCGTGCAGGCAAGTTGCACGTTAAAGACGTCTTTTTCCGGCCATGCCAACAGTCGCATTTGCTGGAGCAGACAGTCGATCACCCGATCACCGGCACCCGGCCGGGTGGGAACCGCAAGGTCGCAACTCCAATGCCATGGCGATGGTTCTGACATGACATATCCGTTACTTGATGTACTGCAATGAGCGAATCGCTTCGTCCACACCCTTTCGGATTTTGAAAATGGTTTCAAGGTTTGTGATCTTGAAAATTTCCATGATGTCGTCGTTCAGGTGACACAAAAGTAGCGGCACACCGTTAAGATCGGTCGTTTTTTGTAGCGTGATCAGCACCCGCAAGGCGGAACTGGACATGAACTGAACTTTGCTGAAATCAATGACGAGTGCCTTGGTGACCGTTTCCGCCACGGCACCAACCTGGTCCCCCCATTCCTGGATCGTGTATTCGTCGTTCAGCTTGGGGTCAAGACACCCAACAACGACCACATCATTGACCTTTTTGATTTCGATTCGGGAATACATCGTCAACAACCTCTCTGCGGGTTAAACTGTTTCGTGACACGCGGAATGTCCATTGGAAAGAGATATTATTACCTGAATTTTGCCAAAAAACAATCACTGGTGATGATGCCCCGGGAGTAACGGTATGGGGAAATATACAAAATCGACAACGGCAGTCACGACGTACCCCCCTTGCCTTCGCGGCAATCTCCGGTTTTTCACCATTCACTCTTTCACGTCGGAACAGTCACCATATCAACCAGGTGGGCGATCAAACTTTCGACCGATTGGCGTTGGTTGCCGTGACTGTAGGTTTTGGCCATAACGCGGTGGGCGAGTACGGGAACGGCCAGCATTTTGACGTCATCCGGCACGACAAAATCGCGGCCTTCGATGAGTGCGTAAGCCTGCACGGCGCGGCTGAAGGCAATCGCCCCGCGGGTACTGACGCCGACGTACAGGTCGTCGCACTTGCGGGTGACTTCAACGATGTCGAGAATGTAGCGGTCAATCGCTTCGTCAACGCGCACCTGCTTGACGGCTTCCTGCAATTCAAGCACCTGATCGCAGGCCAGCACCGGTTCAAGCCGATCAATCGGCTGGCCAAGACGGTGACTTTTCAGGACGTGGAGTTCGCTTTCACGATCCGGGTACCCGACCGACACGCGAAGCAAAAAGCGGTCAAGCTGGCTTTCCGGCAGGGGATAGGTTCCCTCGAACTCGACGGGGTTTTCCGTCGCAACAACAAAGAACGGTTTCGGCAGGGGATACGTCTGTCCCTCGGCGGAAACCTGGCGTTCGTTCATCGCTTCGAGCATGGCACTTTGTGTTCGCGGGGTCGTGCGGTTGATTTCGTCGGCCAACAGCACGTTGGCGAAAATCGGCCCTTTGACAAACTGGAACTGGCGCGTGTTGGCCTCATAAATACTGCTGCCGGTGATGTCCGCCGGGAGCAGGTCGGGCGTGAACTGCAAGCGGCTGAACTCGCCCTTGACGCTTCGCGCAATCGCCCGGGCAAGCAGCGTTTTGCCGAGTCCCGGCACGTCTTCGAGGAGTACATGCTCCCCGGCCAAAAACGCGACCAGACACTGCCGAATGGCCGTGCGTTTCCCAAAGACGACACTCGCGATATTATTTTCCAACGTTGCAATCAGTTGCCGGATATGCTCAAGCGACATGCGGTTCTCCTGTTGTCGAGGCTGGGGATGAGGGGGTTAATGGTTTGTTTGGGGTTCGTTGCGTCACAGGGTGACGTGACTAACCGGTCACTCACCACTTGTCTTCAGCTACTGACCGCTCTCTTTCACATACGCCTGATACGCATCGGTCAATTGTTGCAAGTCGAGGTCGGTTTCGTGGACCCAGATGCGGTATTCGAGCGAGAACGGCACACCTGGTTCGAAGGTCCGGTCGTGGATGCCGGGCCAGCCGACGCACAACGGACCGTAATGCCGTGTCAGCCAGGTGGGGGGATAATCGGGATGCGTCGGCGGTATGAAAATTGCCGCGCCACTGACCGTTTCGCGGCCGTCGAATTTTGACGCAAAATCGGCCCATTCGAGCCGCTCTTCCGGCAAATCGTTTGCCGTGATGCCGTCGGGAACGGTGATCTTTGCGATGGTGCGTTCCATGCTATTGCCGGGCGGTGCCAGTTCGGGCTTGAAGCGGATGCACAGGCCGCCGTAACTTTTGCCTTCCGCCCCGCGCAACGTGATCGTTTCTTCCGGAACGAAGAAAAGCTGCACGTCGAGCGAACGCGAACCGTCACGCTTGCGATAGGAGCGGAACCAGACACGCTCGGTCATGACTTTGCGCTCGCCGATAAACCAGCCGTTTTCAACGGCTAAAACGGCCCCATCATCGCCTGCTTCCTTGACGAGCCATTTGACGAAACGCTGTTCGAGGTCGGTCGTTTCGTTCCAAAAATCGTGGTGTTCGTCGCCGATTTGCACATGCGGCCAGCACCAGAACAGGCCGTGGTGATGGTAATGATCCTGCGGGAAATCGTCAGTCAGCACTTCGCCGTTGATTCCGAACAACGGGTGCATGTAACAACCGCGCGTGCGGCGGCGAACCTCTTTTTCCGGCACGTTTTCGTTCGTAATCAGATCATAAATGTAATGATAAACCGGCTCATCACCTTCAAAAAGGGCAATCGTGTTCGTCCCGGCGTCTGCAAAGCGGAAACCTTTTGCCGCTTCTTGCTGCGGCACGGCATCCGCTACAAATGGCGTTTTTTCATTGCCCACCGTGCCGTCTTTTGCCGGGACGGAAAATTGCGTTGTTTCATTGGCGTGTAGAGCGACCAATGGAAGCAGGAAGATCAATGTTATGATGACAAGTTTGTATTGTGTTGTGTTCACTGGAATTCATTTCGCAAGAAAATCAAGTCTGAACCGGGATTTTCATAAGATTTTCAAGATGAGCAGGATTTTTTGTCATCGTCAATCGCAAATCCCGGTAATCCTGTTGATCTTGTTAAAATCATGGTTCAGACAAATGGGTTGCTGTTATGCCACATCTAAAACTGTTCGCCGTAGTATCCGTAGCCGCCTGCGACGCCGGGCAGGGCGATTTTGTAGCGGCCGTTTTCGTCCGGCAACGTCGGCGGGGTGCTGTCCCATGTGTATCCGTCAGGTACGAGTGCGGTTTCGTCCTTCATGACCTCGTCGTAGGTCAGGCGTTTGCCCGTGTAGGCGGCCATGCGGCCCATGATGGCCATGAGCGTGCTGTTGGCCATATAGACGCCGTTGTTGATGTAATCGTGGTTGCCGCGAATGGCATTGAACAATGCGACGTGTTCAAGCTGATACATGTTGTGATTGGTATTTTGCACCTTGTAGGGATTCTTGCCTTCAATCACGAAACTGAGTACGGTCGCTTTCCCGTCGGTACCGTACATGTAATCGTCCGTGTTGTTATAACAACCGTTGATCTGGCGGCAGTAGGCATGGCAGGTCACGCCGCTTGCAAATTCGTACTTGATGCCGAACATGTCATAAATGTCACCGTAGCCGGGTTGTTCGACGCGGCACATGCGGCCGCCGACGCCGACCGCCGAAACAGGGGCTTCGTTATTATTGGCCCAGACAGCCTTGTCGAGACTGTGAATGTGTTGTTCGGTGTTGAAATCGCCTGAGAGCCAGGTGAAGTTGTACCAGTTGCGCGCCTGGAATCTGATTTCGGAATCGCCCGGCTGACGGTCACGTTTCCAAAGCCGGCCGGTCAGGTAGGTTTCGTCGATGTTGATGAGTTTACCGACTTGGCCGTCGATGACGCGGGTCATGATGTCAACCACAGCCGGATGATAACGCCAGCAAAGACCGGATACCACGTTCAGTCCCTTGTCCTTCGCTTTTTGGGCGGTTTCCAGGACGCTCTTGATGCCCGGAATGTCAACGGCAACCGGTTTTTCGACGAAAACATGCTTGCCTGCATCGACGGCGGCACGAAACGATATCGGGCGGAAGTGGGTCGGTTCGCAAAGCAACACAACATCGCAGTTTTCAATGACCTTTTTGTAGCTTTCGAGACCGTCAAACGTCGTTTCCGGTGTAACGAGTACACGATCTCCATAAGTTTCGTTGGCCTTAAATATGGTTGCGGCACCGGCAGCGACTTCCTTGAAGGCGTCGCCCACGGCGGTCAGAACGATGTTCGGATCGGCGGACAGAGCGTCAATGGCCGCACCGCGTCCACGTCCGCCGCAACCGACCAGGCCGATCCGCAGTTTGTTGTTGTTTTGGGCGGCATGGGCACCGCGCATCAGGGACAGTCCGGCCATGGCTGTCGCTCCGGCAATCGCACCGGTTTTCATAAAATCACGTCGGGAGGGAAAAAACTGGTTTGTCATGGGAAAACCTCATCTATGGTTGAGTAAAGTGGATTGACACTATTGCCAAACGAAGCATGGATTATAACAGTTTTTTTCAGAAATGCAAAACGTGGCCGGAATTTTGGAAAAAAGATCGGGTGGTCACGGCATGGTGGCCTGCGACATGAATTCTCAAATACACTTCATGTTCTGGCACACTTCGAGCCTGCCGGGAAACCCCGAAGCGTTACTGTTCGACTCATCAATAAAAATCATAATCGTGATGATAAATTTTTGAATCACACCTCTGCCTCGAATCTTTGGCTATTACCATAACAATCTTTCAACGGTAAATCGACCAATGGAAGCCGGGAACGAAGCATAGTGATTCGAACCTGGGTAAATCCTGCCATTTTTGGCTTTACATGGCACAGCTTGTGGACATAAAGAGGTGGAATAATTCATTTTTTTCTATTTTTTACATTTTTTCCTTTTTTTAATGAAAAATTAGAGTATAATAATGTTGAAAAGAGTTCAAAACTGTTGTGGTCACTAGGCGGAATCGGCCTGGCAAGTACCTCCCGGGCTGAGAGACGCCGGATGAAGAAACTTGCATAAACCAAATATGCCGTGTTCTTCATCACGTGAAAAGACCGGATGGGGGAACAACCTCATCCGGTCTTTTTTTGTGCGCTGGCATGTTTTTTTGTGGCTCGGACACCAACATGTCATGATGGGTAGTAAGAACAAGGGTTGACAAAACGTTCAATATCGATAAGCTGTTTTTTGAATGGTGTTTACGAGAAGAACTCAACTGATGTCGATCACAATGTTTTGGAACTTGAGTTTTCTCATTCTGCCAATTCCACCGAATTTGCTTGCGGCAATGCCGTGTCAGAGTCTGAAACATGATAACACTGCGGTGACAACATTTCATGCCGCGCACCTTACTCGAACACCGAAAGTCACAACGCCTTATCGACCTGCTCGAACTGGGTGGGGCAACCGGGGTGTATTTTGTCGGCGGTTCTGTGCGCGATCATTTTCTCGGTCAGCCGAACATCAAGGACATCGACATCGAGGTCTTTGGCCTCAACTACGATGCGATGGTCAAGATTCTCTCGCCGCATTTTCGCGTCAACCTGGTTGGGCGGAGTTTCGGCACACTCAAGGTTGACCAGCAAATCGACGTGAGCATTCCGCGCCGCGAGTCGAAGATGGGAATCGGTCACAAGGGTTTTCGTGTTGATTCCGACCCGGACATGACCTTTGCCGAAGCGGCCCAACGTCGCGATTTTACGATCAACGCGATTGGCATGAAACGCGACGGTACGGTCGTTGATCCCTATCACGGCGTCGATGACATCCGGCGCAAGACTCTCCGGGCAACCAGTGACGCCTTCGGCGAAGACCCGTTGCGTGTGTTGCGCGGAATGCAATTCGCGGCACGATTCGGCTTCCAGCTTCACCCGGAAACCACCATAATATGTCGCAGTCTGCGCGACGAATTTGTAGCACTTTCGCCGGAGCGTGTTTGGGGCGAGTGGGAGAAATGGGCGAAAAAATCGCAATTTCCTTCACTGGGATTGCGTGTTCTGGAAACGACCAGCTGGCTTGACTGCTTCCCGGAACTGACCGCGTTGCGAGGAACGCCGCAACATCCGCTCTTGCATCGCGAAGGCGACGTTTTCGAACATGTCACCGCCGTGGTT
>WRMR01000014.1 GCA_009776995.1 Planctomycetaceae bacterium
GCACGATGCCAGCGTCCCATCTTTGCCGCCTTGTTGCAGGAATGAAAACACGGGAAAATAACAAAAAATACGAAATAGAGTCAATAGCAATTTCGCCAACTTCGCTAACTTGATGTTTCAGAACAAGACTATTGTTTCACGATGTTTTTGCAGGCTCCCTCGACCTGGCCGCTGCCAATCGAACGGCCAGTCGTTGTCGCGAAATCGTTCAAGGGAGCAAACGTCTTCGGGTTGTTCAAGTTGTTTGCCCATTTCGTCGATGATGTTCTGAATCGCCGTCCGACTCGGTTGGAACGCGACGAACTTTTGCAAACACGTTTCGATGACATCCTCACGACACTCGAACTGCATCAACCACTGCCGGAACGCCTCGCAATTTGCCTTTCGTGATGCCTGCTCTGTGAGTTTGACCGCGCTTTCGGCATCGTCGGCGGTCAAATTTGACCCGACAATTCCTGCCTTCCCATCCAAAATGAGCTTGACTTTCTGCGTTTCCTGATCGATCATGACATCCGCCTTCGCAGACCGGGAACGAGCGGCGGTTTTTCACTGTGGAGCAGGGCGAGAACGGGTTGGAGTCGTTTGGCACTGTAGCGAACGAGTTCGTCGGCGATGTTGGGTTCGAGGTTGGTCACTGTCAAAAATTAAAATACTCAACAATTTTTTGTCTCTCGCAGAGATCGCGGAGGACTATATAGTGCACCGCCAAACTTAATTTTGCTGATCGTTTCGTATTTTGGGGGGCTATTTTAGCAATACAATGCTGACACCAGGCAAAATAGGTAATCCAGAATCCGCAAATCTGGGTTGATTTGCTCAAGTTTTCCCATCCCAAAAGTGGTTTATACCGTACAACGCCATGGACTTTGCCTTTATCTGCGAACTTTGTGCATCCCTTTGTGATTTTTGTGTTGAAATATTTTAACACAAAGGCCACAATTATTAATACCAGATTAATACCAGTCCAATGGCGTTCGGCAGTATAACTATCGTGAATTTTTCGCATGAATTCTATTGATGAGTAACACAGAAAGACGGAAGTGACGGAAAATTTGAAATTATACCGAAATCGGACTGGACATACAGACGATATAATCGTTAAACTTCGCCTGTGAGAGAATTGGGCGAAATGCTTGTCGCTCTGAAAAGAATTGAAGGAATTTGCATTCGGGAGAAAAAACATGACCGTCACGAAATCGAAGCAATCAGTATTTCTGTTGCCGATGTTTTTGCTGACCTTTGCCATGACACAAGGCTTGTCGAACTTATCCAGCGTTTTTGCCCAGGAAAACGGGACATCGAAATCGTTGCTGTCGATTGTGTTTTCGAAACAGCAGCCGTCGTTGCTTGAAAAGGGAAACCCGGCCACATCGGCTTCAGACACACAGGTGCCAGCACCAACCGGGGCTCAGAAGCTGTCGCAAGTGCAAATTCCGAACGATGTTGCAAATCGTCGTGTGAACGGACGTGCATCGCACGCGATGTTCAACATCAACATGCCGCCGATTAACGCCGAAACCAGTCCCATCGTCAGCGTCAGCGGTCTGGTTCCCATGAACGCCGGTGATCAGGATTTGCACACCGATCAACAACCGCGACAGTTGCGTCGATTCCCGGTGGAACCCGACCCGAACGACATCCCTTCCATTGTGCCGATTGAAAAGCCGGATCGGTCGGACGTGATTTCCAATCCGGTGCTTGACCCGTCCCACACCAATGACGACAGCTTCTCGTTGGCCAGTGCCATGCAAAACAATTCGCGTGCTGCCGGAACTCAGCGGCAAGTGCCGACGCCCGATGATCATTCCTCGGATGCGCATCTGCACGAAATCAACGTTTCGGCAATGAAAAGTGCCATGTTCAACGGAATTCAGCCCGGCGTCACGCTCAAAAACGAGGTTATCGAACGCATGGAGGGGCCACCGAACCTGGTAACCCCCGTGGATGCCGTGACGGAAGTTCTCATCTACGATTTAGGTGAACTGGGCAGGATGGAGATTACCATCCAGCAGTCGAAGGTTTTTTCCATCGTTTGGCTCCTGCCTGAGCCGTACCCCAGCGAACAGATACGCAAGGAGGGGCTGGAATCCGAGTTACGCGGCATCCGGGCCATCCATGTCCCCGATTCGAACGGTTATATCCTCGGAATGATTTTCCCGGAAAAAGGTGTCATTTTCTCGTTCGTCAAGTCGAACGAACCGGGGGTTCCGTTGCCGATGGTCACTCAGGTCATCGTAGAGCCGCTGACGTCCTGGCCATTCGAACTCCGCGGCGAACGCTACCTGACCATCTCCAACGCCAAGGCGAAATGGGATCTGACCATTGCCGTACAACTCGACCCGAACAATCACCGTGCACGCTGGCTTTTGGCCAAGGCATTTCTGGCCGATGATCAACTCGTCGAAGCGCAACGGGAGTGCAAATTCGCCATCCAACTCATGGCCGACCAGCCGCAATACCACGTCACGCTTGCGGAAATCATCGGCACCGCCGGCTACACAAAGGAAGCCCGGCAGTACCTCGACTCCCTGATGCCGTATTGCAGCAATTCGCCGCAACTCAAGGGACACGTCGAATACCTGCTCGGGGATTTTTACCGCGATGACAGCAGCACCCAGGACCTCCTTGCCGCGAGTAAA
The DNA here is from genome assembly GCA_009776995.1 of Planctomycetaceae bacterium. Classification (GTDB taxonomy): domain Bacteria; phylum Planctomycetota; class Planctomycetia; order Pirellulales; family Thermoguttaceae; genus WRMR01. The sequence goes on from WRMR01000014.1 coordinate 2,640, forward strand.
TATTATGAAACCGCGATTAATACGGTGAAGCCGCTTCTCGAATCGACCAACCCGACCTTGCGTCAGCAGGCAAAACTGATATTGATGAAGACCTACCTTTCCATGGCCCAGAGTATTTCGCTCAGCAACTGGGGAGGCAAGGAGGAAAGCCTTCCCCCATGGCTCGACGGGGCTGAAACCTTTGCCCTGAACATGGTCATGGATGATAACACCACACGCGAATACCTCTTGGAAGTGGCGGTGAAGACTATCGGCGTCCATGCCAACTGTCCCGAATTGGGTGGATTGGAGAAAGCGATTGACAAACTCCAGAAGGTCACGGATGAAATTGTGTCACAAACGGACGATGAATCCACAGTCCGACGAATCGAGAATCAATATGCCTCGGCACTCTATGACATCGGGCAGGTTTACGAAGAGCGCGGGGACATGCAACAGGCAACGCAATACGCGAAAAAGGCGATTCAGTATTTTGAACGCAACCTGAGCGACAACGACGATGTTGCGAGTATTTACCGGCTGGCGAACCTTTATTACCAACTTGGAACGCTTGAAGCTTCCGGCCAGGCAAGTCGCCCGCCCGTGAAACCGGACAAAAAGGCCCATGCACGCGCCGCAGGCTGGTTTGCCAAAGCGATCCCTTTGTTCCAGCAAATCGAAGCGTCGTTGGACCAGTATGAGCAACCCGTTTTGGGACAAATGTACGTCAGCATCGGCGTGACTTATTGGGAAGTCGGGGAAAAGAGTTACGCCGTGCAAATTACGGAGTACGGCGTCGGCAAGCTGGAAGACGCCGTTGACAATGAGTTGATTGCCGGGAAAATTCTTGCCACTCCCTACATCAATCTCTCGAACATGTACGAAGAAATGGGGCGAAAGGATGAGGCGGAAAGCTATTACCTCCTTTCGAAACAGGCCGCCAACAACAATCTCGCCGGGGGCAGTAGCACGAAAAAGACGCGATAAAGTCAGCGACATTCCGCCAAAGCCGACCGGCCGAGTTCCGCCAGTGCAATATGTGTTTCGTTGGCCGCGTCGAATCGCCGGATGGAAAGATGCTCCAACATGCCGGGCGAACCGAAACCCTTGCCGCCCTGCACGGAACTCGCGACCACACGTTGGTGTACCGCCTCACTGTTGAACAATGCCGCAAGGTAATACGCTTCATCAAGGCCGGACACCGCGATCATCGAACAGGTTTCCTGCGGGATGATCGGGCGACCGTGTGCAAATGTCAAATCACCGGAAGCGTCAAAAGGCGGCACGACTGCGGCACGGATGCGCGTGTCCATCCGCCGCCAGACGACCTTGACCGGCGCAAACGTTTCCCGCGAAATGTTGTACATCGAATAAAACGGTGCGTCGGGCAGATACTTGCGATACGCCGCGCGGTTTCGTAACGGCGTTTCAAACTTCCGCAAAAACGCCAGCGTTTTCGGGTATTTTTTCTGCATGACCTCAAGCGGCAAACCGCAACGGGTGGCCGGGTCTTGCACGATGATAACCCATGTCGAAGGCACTGCCGAAAACCGGTCAACATCGCGCCAGCGCAAAAGCGGGTACAGCAGTTCCGATTCGATTTCGGCCTCGATGACCGGCAATTGTTGTTTCCCGCATTCCGCAAGATTGCGTACCGTCACAATCCCGTGGGATTCCGCCGAAATGATTGTCACCCAGTAAATGCCGTTTGCGCCGCCGGTGTTGGCACCGAGAATGGCCTGATAATCCGATTTTTGCGGCACATCAGCAGGCTGTGATTGTCCGTGTTGTTCCATGATGCGCCAGGCCGATCCGGATTGTTTCGGGTCAACGGGTTCGGCATGACATGCACGGCAGTGATGTTGCGATTGCCAACAGAAATACGGCACAGGGTAGGTTGTCGGGCAACCTTTTTCGAGAACGAGCGTTGCCGTTTTCGTTGTCGCGTCACGAAAAACCCGCACTGCGGAGAAATCGTCAACCCGCAAAACCTTGAAGGCACGCGCCGGATCGTTGCCGCCGAATTGCCGGAACCCGTTGCCGGTTTTGTGCGTTTGAAACACCGTTTGCGGCAAAACCATCGCAAGTCGCCCGCCGGATTTGAGAAAATGATCCGCCGCCGTTGCCACCATGAGCAGTGCCAGTTCTTTTTTCGCGCCGCCATATCGGGCGTCTTTGCCGGAAAGATTGAAGAGGCCGTAATGCCGCCAAAGCGTTTTGGTTTGCTCGCGGTATTCCGGCGGCAGCTTGTCCCATGCCAGCCACGGCGGATTGCCCACCACAAAATCGAATTGTCCGAATGATTCCGGCGGATTTGTTTCGCCAAGAGGCGACGTGTTGCGAATGCTGTCATGGCAGGCTACGTGTAATGGCGGCACAGGTTTCTTGCCGCCACCCCCATGTGTCGCGAGTGCCATTGCCAAATTGGCCGCACTCATCAACACGGCGAGCGGGTTGAGGTCAAACCCGGCGATATTCTGCGCAATACGTTCCGCCTGCACACCCGCTTTCAGCATACGTCGCACTGCCGTGAGTAAAAACGTGCCGCTGCCGCAGGCCGGGTCAAGTACGCGAATATGATTTCCGCTGCCGATTGCCTCATCGTATCCGGTAACATCAAACATAAGATCGGCCAGCCACGCAGGCGTGTAAAACTCACCAAGCTGCTTTCGTGCCGCCGTCGGAATCAGATTTGCGTACAAGGCACCGAAAAGATCACCATCGCAGTGGGGTTGCTGAAACATACCCGATGAGACAAGCCGCTCAATTTTGTCATTGATTTTTGCCGCAAGCAAATCAAATTTCACGCTTGCCTTTGAATCGCAAATATCAAACGGCCATTGATAAATCGCCGCCACATCGGGTTCCGCCCGACCGATGCAGCGCAAAAAAGCCTGAACGATGATCGCCAAATACGTTTCCACAGCAAACAGCAAAGCGGCACTGTTTTTTGTTTGATATTTTTCATCAATCAGAAGTTTTTTGGCAATCAGATCGTGAGATTTTTGCCAAACACAAGGGTCACAACCCGTTGCGTTGAACCGCAATTCCCGCCATTGCAAAAATTGCGTGTTTTTCGGCTGTGCTGCCAGTTCGTGTGCCAAAAGCGAGAGAGTCTCACGAGACTCAGACGCCGCCCCGCCAAATCCCCGGCAAATCATGCGTGGCAGCGTATCTTGAAGTTTGGCAGACACTTACGCAACAAGAAATAAACAAACCGCCTGTTTGGGCTGTCCAACCATCAAAGACCGAACCCGCAGGCGGTTGAAATTTGAAAAACAAGTAATAGCAGTACGAAAATTTACTTTTTCTTTTCGATGTGGGTCGTATGCTTTTTCATCTTACGGCAGAATTTCGAAATTTTGAGCTTCTCACCGCCCGGCTTGCGACGCACAATATAATTGTAATCCCCGCATTCTTCGCACACGAGATAAACTGTTTCCGCTTTCTTTTTACTCTTTTTTCCACCGGCCATTTTACTTAACTTTCAATCAGGCAAAAACTTACATCACACCCAATTCTTTCGGGAGCCCCACAAACAACCTTCAACTGAATATTATATGCCCGGCATCGAAAAAACAAAGGGGGGATGACGAGCGGTTTGCCCCTTGCCTATCGGATTTCGCTGCTTGCCTGAATTTGCCTTTGCCGGGCGAGGCCGACGAAGGGGCTGTCCGGGGTGTAAGCACTGATGGCGTCGAATGAAGTGGCGGCGATGTCCCACTGTTTGTTCAGCAGGGCAAGTTCCCCCTTGAGATAAAGCACACGGTCCAAAATCGCCTTGTCCGGCTTCATCGCAATCAGTTCGTCAATGATCGTTTCGCAAGCGACATATTTGTAGTTCGTGAAATAATCATCAATGGCTAATTGGAGTGCGGCGTGCGACCAGTATTTGCTCGTAATTTCCTTTTCATAGATTTCATTGAAGCACCACAAGGCTTGTCGCCGCTGGCCGGGAACATACAAGAGTGAACTCCCCCATCGATACAGCAAACCAGCACGGAATTTGTCCTGCTTTCCCGCCGTTGTGGCATAGGCTTCGCTGTAATACTGGGCCGCCTTCTTATGTTCCTCTTCTCTTGCAGCTTGAAGGCCGAGGCGGAAGGCGGCCTGCTCAAATGTTTGCGTGTCACGATAAGGACTGTCTGGCGGGATTGCATTGTAAGCAATGGTAAACATAAGGACAGCCTCGCTGATTCTGTCTTGCTGAAACAACAGTTCCCCCCGCAATACGGCGGCACGTGCGGAATTGTAACCTTCCACGCTCCAGTTGTTCAGCAGTTGGTGCAGTTCGTTGATCACTTCGTCGATCTCACTCTTGCTTCCTTCGGCGTTTTTCGCACGGGCTTCGAGCTTCTTGAGCAAGTCGTCCTGCTCTTCGGGCGAAAACGGCCTATTTGCTAAACTGTTGTTCCCGCCGGGCATTTGCACGACGCTGTTCTGCGAAGGAGTGATAGTGTACAAACTGCCGTTTGTTGCCGTGCCGGAAGTTGTCGCCGCAGGGTAGGTTCCCAGGCCGCTGTTCGTGATCACGGGCGTTGTGGTGGTCATTGCCGATGATTGCGGAATCGCGTTCAACTGGCTCAGCGTCCGTTCGCGAATCGACGAATAGCGGCCGTACATTTCGTTGGACACCTGCGACATGGCGTCGTAAATCTGCCTGGCAAAAGGCATGTTTCCTGACTTGGCGTAACAAATCGCCAGCAACGACACCGCCCGAAGAAAATGCTCTTCGGTCAACCCGCATTTCAGCGAGTCGGCGACTTCTGCGGTAAAGGGGCGTTTGTCAAAGGAAACTGTACCATTGTAATTCTGCCTGGTTCCCAGAAGCGGGTGGAGCAAATCAACTGCGCTCTGAATTTGTCCCCTTTCGGCGTAATAGTGCGCCCGAAGCAACTTGACGCCGTCTGAATAAATACTGCTTGCGTATTTCGCCTCAAGCCAAGTGATGAGTTCGTCAGCCTTGTCAAAATTCCCGGTTTTGATGCGACACAGGACAAAATAAATATAATCCGCCACAGGAACAGCGTTTTCGTCTTGCTGTTCGACGATTCCCAGCAACTTCTCGGTGGCTTCCTCATACCTTTCCATTTGATAGTAACACATCGCCTGCAATCGCTGGACGTCGAGCCAGGTTTCGGATCGGTCGTTCTGGAAAGTCGTACTGAATGTACTTAATTCGTTCAGGGTTTGCGTGTAATTTCCGGCGCGATAGAAGATGTGGGCCAGTTCATAAAGGCTCTTGGGGCCGCGTTCCGTGTCTTTGGCTGAGATGAACTCGCCAAAGATGACGCGGGCCTGGTCTTCCTGGCCGAGTTGCCCCAAAGCCCAGGCAAGGTAAAACCGGCAGTTTTTCCACATTTTCAGGTTGTCCTCGGTATCTTTCGGAATTTTGACCTGTGCCAGTTCCGTGTATTTGCGGGTTTCCACCGCACTTCGCAGGTACAAAACCGCGATCTGTGTCTGGTAATACAGCACCAGCGGGACACTTGACGAATCGGGAAATTCCGCAAGAAAGAGGTCGAATTGCTTTTGAGCGGCTGTGGCGTAGGTCTTGGCCTGAAGCGGATCCGATGTCCGGCACTGTGCCGCGCCCTGAAAGAGTGCCTTGCCGGTCAGGAACAATGCCGGTTCGTAGAATTCGCTTGCCGGTTTACCTTGGTCATCTTTTTGGCTGAGGATCAGATTGAGGTAGTGTTCCACTTTGACATTATCCGAATTGAATAGCGAAGCGTCGGCAATCCTGTACCAGACTTCATCCTTTTTCGGGTAGCTTGGGTCGGCGGCCAGTAGCTTTTCCCATTCGGTAATGGCCGCAGTGTAGTTTTTCGCATCGTAGTAATCCTTGCCGAGCTTCAACGTTTGCTCGGACGACGTCGACGACGTCAATTGGGCAAACGCCGCACCTGTTCCGACACACAACAGCAGCGCAATCATCACGCCGATGATGTATGTTGCCCGCAGAGACGCCAGGGCCGCAGAGTGGTTTTGAATTGTCATGCTATATCTTTGTGCCTCCGCGCCTCTGTGTGAAACACTTCTCCGCCGCCACTTGGAAAAATCATGTTAAAGTATACCAAATATATCGAAAAAAAAGAATAGTAGACTTCACCATTTTTTGAAGAATGTCGCTTCATTTTCCAATTCCGGTGGTCATTTTTTTTGACACGAACCACGCAAAATCCGCAAAAATGAAATGATTTTTGTACATTCCGTGATAAAAAAATATGACGGTCTGAGTGGATTTTTGGGACATCCTGGTTTCACCTTACTTATTTGTTCACAAAGCGGCACAAAGCCACAGAGCTGATTTCACGCAGATGCCGCAAAGAACACGGAGAATAGAAGATGATTTGAAAGACCTCCGCGTCCCCGGAGAACTCTGCGTGAAATCGTTTTCAGAGCTTTTTTCCCCATGTTCCTTCGTGACATTGTATGTTATTATCAGTTCATTTCCAAGCATCTGTTGTCAGTGAAGGAAAAGGTTGTTAGGATCAAATGAAAATGAGTTCCTCCATTTGTGGTAAAAAAATGAATCATGGTCTGCTTTTGACATTGAAGATTTTCACCGTCATCACCGCTTGCGCGGGCGTGTGGGACTATTTACAGTTTGTTTCCCCGCGTGTCATTGAGTACGCATCGGAGCAACGCGACAACTCCGAGCATCGTGTCATCAAGCAAATGGAAACGCAAATCGGCGAACATTTTCAGCGTTTTCGCCCGGACGAGCCGGGTGACTTTGACGCATCCTGGCCATGTTTTCGCGGAGCTCGACGCGACAATCTTCCCGATGACAACGTTTCGCTTGTGAAACAATGGGATGAAAACGGTCCGACGGTTCTTTGGCGGCAAACGCTTGGCGAAGGTTATGCCGGGGCAATCATTGCGAACGGTCGGGTGTATGTGCTGGATTATCTCGAAGAGGAAAACGCCGACGCATTGCGATGTTTTACCCTCTTTACCGGTGAGGAAATCTGGCGTCGCAGTTATCACAACCCGATTCGGCGCAACCACGGCAAGTCGCGCACCGTTCCGGCATGTGGCGACAGAGTGGTTGTCACCCTCGGACCGGCGGCGCATGCCATGGCGGTGGATGCCGTGAGCGGCGATTTGCTCTGGTCGCGCGACCTCGTGCGGGAATACGGTTGCGAAGTGCCGCAATGGTACGCCGGGCAGTGTCCGTTGATCGACGATGGCAAGGTGGTTCTCGGCATCGGCGGCGGCACAGTGTTGATGACCGCACTGGATTTGAAAAGCGGCGCAACGGTTTGGGAACTTCCCAACCCGGACGGCGTCAAAATGTCGCACGCTTCCGTTTTGCCGACCGTGTTGGCGGGACGCGAACAGTATGTTTACGCGGGGATCGGCGGAATCGTTGCCTGCGACCACAACGGACAATTGTTATGGCAGTGTCGGACGTGGAAACCTGCGGTTTGGGCACCAACCCCTGTAAAAAACGGCGAGAACCGGCTTTTCCTGACGGCGGGCTATGGTGCCGGTTCCGCGTTGCTGTCCGTTACCAATCGAAGTGGCGTGTTTGAGGCCGTGATTGAAAACCAATGGAAACCAAACAAAGGCCCTGCTTCGGAACAGCAAACGCCACTCGTGATTGACAACACGCTGTTTGTGATTCAACCCAAAGACGCGGGTGCCTTGCGCTGTGAGATGCTGGCGGCGGATGTCCCATCGCTGCCGGAGTTCAAAGCAACCACCGGCAAAGAGGTACGCTTTGGTCTCGGCCCTTACATTTACGCGGATCACGCTTTCTGGATCGTTGACGACGACGGTGGACTGCATGTTTACGGTTATGAGAACGATCAATTTCACTATATCGCCCATCATCAAGTGCTACCCGGCGTCGATTCCTGGGGACCGATCGCTTATGCCGGCGGCATCATGATTTTGCGGGATTCGACGTCGATGGTGTGTTTGGATTTACGTGAGGAGTAATGATTTGCCACGAAGGCGCGAAGAATAATGCAGAATGATCTTGTGATCATCCGTTGATGTGAAAAATATTCAGTATTCTGCATTCCCTTCGTGGCGAGAAACAGAATTGGAGACTTGGCCGTGAGATTTTTTCGCAGGGATTTTTTGTTGTTTATCCCCGGCATTTTGTCGCTGGGGTTATTCGGTTGGATCGTCCGTCGCACGATGAAAACACCGGTAACGTCAACGGACGACGCACTTGCCGATGAGTTTGCACTGCCGGAAAACGCGGCACAAATCCCGGTTTATCGGCTTGATGGTCTCGTGTTCCGCGTTGACCGGCCGCGCAAAACGGTTTGCGCATATCACGCGGAAACAGGGGAATTGGTTTGGGAATCGCATGGCGAAAATCGGTTCATCGTACCCGGTGCGGCGTTTCCGATCGACCTTGCGCCGACAGGCGAGCTTTGGGTGGCTAATATCGGACAAAAGCGATTGGAGCAACTTGACCCGAAAACCGGCAGGTTCATCGCGTTTTGGGAGCCGAAACGAGCCTTCGGCGGCTGTTGCAATCCCGTCCGGTTTGCCGCACTGCCAGGCGGTCGATTCGTGACAATGGAAAAAGGCGATCTCCGGGCATGCATTTACCAGCCGTCCGGCGAATTGGAGACTGTCCTCACGGACGCCCTTTCGGATTCCGAGTTCAACTACTTTTTATGCCGCGACGGGGAAACGGTCAACCTGTACGACAGTGGCACAAAAAAGCATTGGGAGGTGAAGTGAGAGCGTTCAACTCCCTGGAATGTGTCTTTACTCAAACAGCAACCGGGAACGAAGCGTCGCGACTGGTTTTGGGGTGGAAATCATCCTCTCCGGTCACTCCGTTCGGCCACTTCGTGACCTCTCTGCGTTCCCGGCTACTGTTTCTTGCGGTTCCCGGATACTGTTTCTTGCGAAAAATCCCGGTTTAAGACACATTCCTGGGCTTGGTACGACCAACTTCACTCTGTACTCGTTCACATACTGCCAACGAGTTCCATTTGATCCACATTGAGGAAATGCCGCCGTTCGTTTTTTGCGATGACCGTGACGCCGTTTTCCGTTACATAAAAACCACGGGTGCGATCAAGGTCGGGATCAAAGCCGATCTCCATGCCGGACGGAATCGACACGCCCTTGTCGATAATTGCGCGATGGATTCGGACGTTGCGTCCGATATTGACCCGGGAGAAAATAATCGAGTCTTCCACTGATGCATAACTGTTGATACGCACGCGGTTTCCAATGATCGAGCGTTTGACCTCGCCTCCGGAAAGAATTGTGCCGGGGCAGACGATGCTGTCGATGGCATGACCGGTCCGGCCTCCTTCGTCGAAAACGAACTTGGCTGGCGGGAGATTGGGGTGATAGGTATAAATCGGCCACTCCTCATCGTATAGATTGAGTAGCGGATCGACGCCGACCAAGTCCATGTTGGCGTCATAATAGGCGTCCAGTGTTCCGACGTCCCGCCAGTAGGCATCTGTTTTACGATTTTCGTCCATAAATGGGAAGGCAAAGACCCGGTTTCTATCAATGATGGATGGGATAATATCGCAACCGAAATCATGACGACTTCCCGGACGGGTCGCGTCGCGACACAATTCCTCGAAAAGAAATCGCGATCGAAAAACGTAAATCCCCATGGAAGCCATACATAAATCGTCATTGCCGGGAATGGTACGCGGGTTTTTCGGCTTTTCCTCGAAACCAATGACACGCTGATTGCTGTCGATTTCCATGACGCCGAACTGCCCTCTGGCACGATCAATGGCCACCGGCAACACGCCGATAGTCAAATCCGCATCATTCTCGAGGTGTGAGTCAATCATCCGGCGATAGTTCATTTTGTAAATGTGGTCACCGGCCAAAATGACGACATGGTCGGGCTGTTCTTTTTCAATCGAATAAATATTCTGGTAAACGGCGTCGGCTGTTCCCTGATACCAGTTTTCATCGATTCGTTGCTGAGGTGGCACAACATCGGCAAATTCGCCCATTTCCCGACAGAAATAGCGGCTCCAACCCATATTGATATGGCGATCGAGACTGATGGCCTTGTACTGCGTCAGTAACAGCATCTTGCGGATGTTGCTGTTAAGGCAATTCGACAGCGTAAAATCGATAATCCGGTAGCTTCCCCCAAAGGGAACGGCTGGCTTGGCGCGATCCCGTGTCAACGGTTCCAGACGCGCGCCCTTCCCGCCTGCCAAAACAACAGCTAAAATACATTCTCGCATCTTGTGGCAAATCCTTTGATAACAACGTCAGCGGTTTTGGTCAATACAATCTTCAGTTATGATTTACCTTAGTATTGTAGCATAACGAGCAGGATTTTGATAAAAATGGTAAAGAAAATCCGAATTTCCGGTCCTGTTCAATGTCACGTCAAGCCGCCCGGCTCGAAAAGCATCACGAATCGCGCATTGGTTTGTGCGGCTCTTTCCGATTACAACACCTGTTTGACCGGCGCACTCGACTCGGAAGACACGCAGGTTATGCTTGACGCGTTGCGCACACTCGGACTGTACATCGAGCATAACCCGGAAGAAGCAACGATTTACGTCAAAGGTTGTGGTGGGGATTTCCCCAACAAAAATGCGGAAATCCATGTTGCCAACAGCGGGACAACGGCCAGGTTCCTGACCGCCGCACTTGCCGTGACTGAAGGTTGCAATTACAGAATTTATGGCAAGCCGCGTATGCACGAGCGGCCAATCGGCGACCTGATTTCGGCACTTTGGCAGCTTGGGGCGGATGTTCGCTCGGAAATGGGAAACGATTGCCCGCCTGTCCTGATTGGAAAAAACGGGAAATTTGGCGGGAATGCACAAGTTTCTGGTGAAATTTCGAGTCAGTTTCTCAGTGCACTGCTTCTGGCGGCACCGGTTAGTCCGTCCGACATCATTTTGTCAGTGCAGGGTGAATTGGTTTCCAAACCGTATATTCAAATGACGCTCGAAGTCATGCGGGCTTTTGGCGCGACGGTTGACGCGGCAGATGATTTTTCGCGGTTTCGCATTGCCGCAAACTCCCAATATGCCCGGAAGCAAGGCGGAACGTTTTGCTATGCCGTTGAGCCGGATGCATCAGCGGCAAGTTATTTTTTTGCCGCCGCAGCGGTGACTGGCGGAACCGTCACCGTCGAAGGACTGTCACAGAACAGCTTGCAGGGTGACATCAACTTTTGCTGTTGCCTTGAACAAATGGGCTGTCGCGTGCAATTCGACGCGAATTCAACAACAGTGACCACACCAACAAACGCATTGCAAGGGATCACTGTCGATATGAATGCGATCAGTGATACAGTGATGACGCTAGGCATTGTTGCGTTGTTTGCGAAGGGACCAACCCGCATCACGAATGTGGCACATATCCGGCACAAGGAAACCGATCGCATTTCCGCACTCGCCTGCGAATTGCGGAAATTCGGAGCCACGGTGACAGAATTTGACGACGGGCTTGAGATTATCCCGCCAATAACATTTCCCGATAACGAAATTGAGATCAATACTTATGACGACCACCGTATGGCGATGAGTTTCGCCATTGCGGGGTTAAAAGTGCCCGACGTTGTGATTCGCGATCCCGGTTGCGTTGCGAAAACCTACCCGGGCTTCTTCGACGATCTGGAAAAATATGCCAAACGTCATTGACAATGAATTTTAGCCACAGACTGTCACGGATTATCACGGCAGGTTTTTTTCGGAAATTCCGTCCGTGTTTCGTCCACGCAAATCTGCGGCTACTCACAGTTTTCAAACTGGCAAGTCACTAATATGTGATATACGTACTGAGTGCAATTGTGGTTTGCGATTTCCCGTTATACATGCCGTCAATACCGGTTGGAGTACCGTTCGTGTTGACTTTGCAGACACCGGACCAGTCCCAGCGGGCTTCGGGGCGAATGACCAGGCAGTTGTAGGGTTTCCAGTTCAAGCCGACAGTGACTTGTGAATAATCGGAACCATCAGTAAGCTGCGTGGTAGTACGGTTGTCAACCGTTCTGATGGGATAATCCCGGTAAATCCGTCCGGAATTGACATCCCGGAACCACTCGCCGCGAATTCCGAACGTCAGTTTTTCGGTGAGTTGATAAAATGCATAACCACTCACGGAATACCAATGTCCGTTGACAAATTGCGGAATGTAATCAATGGACTCATAAGCGGCATACTTTTCATATCCCAAGTCATGCTGTGCGACAAGTTTGAGACGTGGAGTCAACTGGTGCGAAAGGACCATGCTGTAGTGGGAACGAATAGCGTCTTTGGTCGAATTACCCGTCCCGCCGAATTTATCTGTGACGGTTTCATTGCCGGAAGCGGCGACCCATGAGAACTCCGTTCGTCTGTCCCAACTGTTCCACCGGAACCCTGCCAGGTAGGACAGTTTTCCGTTGGGGTCTTCCCAAGTGTCCCAACCGCGAGTGACACCGAAAATTCCGGTCAACCGGTGCGTCAGCCGTTGTGAAAACAGGATTCCCGTGTGCGTCATCGGCTGGCCGTACATCATAGTGTAGGAATGGGAGTAGAAGAAGTTCTGCGGTGACATGACCGACTCATAACCCATAATCGAGTAAAAGTGGCCGGCTTTGATATTCAAACCGCAATGAACCGGGATATACATTTCGGCATACAACTGCGGCATGGCCAAACCGAATCGTGAGGCGGTTCCTCCCGCGCGCGGGCCATCGTTGCTGTTCCATTGTGATGGCAGGGCGGACGGGTCTTCCGAAGAGAGTCCCGAAGCATAAGTCGTGTGTGTTTCCAAACCGATGGCACTTGTCCAGAGGTAATCGGAGCCGTACAGCAGGTCAACCCGCCCACCAACATCCCAGGAGCAACCCGAATTCGCCACGCTGCGTCCCATAGAAAGATAGATCTGGTTGAGCTGGTATTCGTTGGAACGGTCGTTAAACTTCAGCGGACCGTTCGTTCTTGAGCGTGGTTTGTCGGTATTATAGGTGAAACCCTGATCCAACCAGCCGGTGACAAACCACTGGCCGCAGGTCAGCCCGGGACAATACGAAGGCTCGCAAAGCTGATAGGAGTATGACGGTTGATAACCAAAATCATATTGGTCGCCATGGAACCCGGAGTAAGTCCCCTGGCCGTTGAGTTGGTGCGGATATGCGGATTCCGCTTCCGCCAGAGGATCCACAACCTGATAGTTCGTATTCGTATAGATGGTCTGGGGTTGCTGAGGAACGTATTGATCCTCTGCCTGCCCGGTCATGCCATACGTTGTGGCCACGTTACTGGAAGCGTGGTGTGTGGGTCCCTGTTGGGCAACGACAACCGATGTCATCAAAAGACATCCGGCCATCATGCTCAACAAAACTCTGTTTTTACTTGCTCGCATTGAATTCTCCTCGCACGGAATCTTCCGTAGCATGTCCCCCAAGAAACATTTGAGTTTGAAATTGCTCCAGAAAACCAATTCCCTGGCGCGTTCTCCTGCTTTTGACTTCATCGCTTGAATTGATTTCCGGAGTCAGCAACACCTTTGCATTGTGTTGTGTGACTACCGATTCGATATTTTTGTTCCCGTTTCGTGCGTCACTTTCCCAATAACCCGCAAAAACACGGAAAACATGAAATCACGAAAAAAGAATCGACTCGCTTTCATTGAACTAAATACTATTTTTGCAAACACTGTTATCATTTGTGTAATCTACGTATTTTAATATCGTGCCGTTGTTATAAACGATATGACTGTATGAATTGCGAATTGTTTATTTTTCATTTCAGCCAAGTGACGATAGCAAAAGATGATGATGTTTTGGCAACGGCGTATGGAGATTTGAGCTAAAATACAAACAATAACGCAATATAGATAAAATGTGTTATTTAAGTGTTTCAGAGCGATTCGGTATTGTGTCAGTCAAGGCAATCGTTAAAATTGACATATGCGATTAATTCGCAAGAATCCTTACTTTTCCAGTGAAATTCAGGAACTTTTCACTTGTTAGGACCATATCATTCAATGGTCTATTGGCTCAAGGCTTTTCCCAAGACTTATAAGCGTCAAAATGCTTTTTGTTGATATTTAACGCCGCTTTCAAAATATTTAATCATTAGAATTGTTATTTTCTTAATTCACAAAAATAACAAGAAAAATCAAAATACATAATTTTTTTCTAACTATAATGTTGACCTTGCTTGCCCAGGTGATTAATATCAGTTTAATTATATAATTTTTTTAAATTACCTTTTCTTCCGATTTGACGCAGATTCTTTTTTGCCTCAAGACGAGGACCATTGGTACTTTTCAATACCAGCTATCGATAAGCGACAACCTCCAACAACTTCAGTCAATTCCGTGCAGAACCGGATCGTGTGGCTCTTTTCAGGAAAGTGATTCTCATGAGTATTATGAAAACAATCTTCAACTTTGGAAACAACAGGAACTCAAGGAAAACGCATTCATCGGTCATGCGATTTCGACCGCAAATGGAACCCTTGGAAGACCGGCATCTTCTGGCCGTGGCAAGTTTGGCCACCGTGGAGGGGACGCTTTCACCAACGGACAGCTTTACGTCATTGAATTTGCAGGTTGAATCCGAAAAAGCAGCGTTCCTGGGTATCCAGATCACGTCCGGCAGTTTCGACCCTGCTGTGGTCAAAGTTATCGATACGAACACCAACACAGCAGTGACAGGGAAAGTCATTTACGATACTTCATCTTCAAGCCTTCTTCTGGTTCAACTGAAGTCCGGTGATTACACGATTGAGGTTCGCGGTGATCACACGACCTACGGTGATTTCCAGTGCGATGTTTTTATGCCCGGCGACATCAATGGCGCAGGCGTTGTTTCTTCGAGTGATTATGCCATTGCCAATGCGGCGTTTCAATTGAGCATGGGGACATTGAATGCCTTTACGATTGCGGCGCTTGAAAAACAGGGAATTACGCTTAGTGTTATTCAAGAACACGTTGGGAAATTTGATATTGACGGTGACGGGAAAGTTTCCGTATTTGAAATGGAAGCCATCGGCGTCAACAGTACGGTCGGAACGGTGGACGTCAGCATTGTCACCATGGCGGACCGTCCCGTGATTGACGCGAAATTGCTGGAAAGTGCATCCGCCACGGGCAATATCACGTCCAATCCCACCATCACCGGAACCGTGAGCAACCCGGGACTCATCACAGCGTTTCAGGCCAGTTTTGATGGTGCCAGTTGGACAAATATCACACTCAACAGTGCCGGGGCGTTTACGATTACCGCCGACATGATGAAAGACATGTCCGGGAGCCCTGTTGCTAACAATGGAGACATTACCAGTGGAAGTTATGTTCTCCAGTTCAAGGCGATTGACCGATTCGGCGAACAGACTGTCGATTTGAATTGCGTTGTCATTGCGGAGAGTAATCAACCACTGGCTGGCAACAAAACCGACTATGCCACCGGAGAAAAAACGCCGTTATCCGGTTCGCTGACCTCTCTGGTTTCACACGATTATGCGGGCTACGTGAGTGCCGGAGGCACGTTCACTTTCGTTGCACAAAATAATATCACGTTGCCCAGTGGGGCAACGCTGGCCGTTCAAGCCAACGGGAGTTTCACCTACACGCCAGGCAACGCTTTCATCGGTTTGAATGACGGCCAAACGGCGGAAGACACATTCACCTATACCGTCAGGGACATATTTGGGAATACCGCCACTGGGACCATCAAAATCACGATCAATGGCGTCAATGATGCCCCGGTTGCGGTGGATATTACCGATTCAACAAATCAGGACACCGTCAAAACGATTGACGCCATCAATATGGCATCCGACCCGGACAACGCTTTGTCCGAATTGACCATTTCCGCAGTCACCCAGCCAAGCAAGGGCGAAGCGAAAATCGTTGACAACAAGCTGGTCTTTGACCCGAAAGACGCTTTCAAGCATCTCCCGCAAGGTGCCAGTGAAACCGTGACCTTCACCTACACGATTCACGACCCCGGTGGCCTGGCTTCGACCAAAACGGTCACGATGACCGTCACCGGCTTGAACGACGCGCCGGTTGCCGTCAATGACACGGCGGCATTCGGTGCAAAAGACGATGCCGGGTTGATTGATGTCCTGGCCAATGATCTTGCCATGGATGATGGTTCGACCGTCGTTCTGGTGGAAATTGTCAGTGGGCCGGCCAAAGGCCTTGCAACCATCGAGAACGGTCAGATCAAATTTGACCCCAACGATCAGTTCAACAACTTGAAACAAGGGGAAACAGAAACGGTCACTCTCACGTACAGAGCGGCAAACAATCTTGACGCCACCAAAACAAGCACGGCCACAGTCACCATCACCGTCACGGGTGTCAATGACCCGCCGGAAATTTCCGGGCCTTACAATGCTTCGTCCATTACGAAAAACGGCACCCTTGAGATTGACCTGGCCGATCTGCTGGATTTGGCTTCAGATGTCAACGGCGACACCTTGACCATTTCCAAAGTCGAGTCCGCCACACCGGGCGTCAGCGTCAAAATCGAAAACGGCAAGGTGATTTACAATCCCGACTCAACATTCGATTATCTTTCGGCCACAAGCACCCCGGCAACGGACACGTTCACGTTTTGGGTCAGCGACGGTTTTGCCGAAACAGCCGGTACGGTTAACGTCACGATCACCGGTTTCGACACACCGTTGACCATCAATAACCAGACGCTCAGCGTCACCAGCAGCGGCACGGGCAATGCCACTTGTACGGTCCTGTTGGCAAGCGTGGGACACAGTGAGAATTTGAAATTTGAAATCGAAGGCGTCGTGGGTGGTGGTCCCGGCGGAACGATTCCGAACTTTGTCATCAACGAGCAAACCGGTGTGATCTCGGTTGCCAGAAGCAGCTTGCCTGAAACGACGGGTGCCGGGCAAGAGTACACCTTCACAGTCCGGGTGACCAATCTGAACGACGACACAGACACAGTGGCCGCAACGATCAAGATTCAAGTCGTCACAAAAGCCCCGCCGGTCGTGCCAAGTACGCCCCTGAAGTTGACGACCTCGGAAGACGCAACGTCCGCCGTGACAGGCACAATTACCGGTGTCACCAACGACGGCGATTTTGCCTTTGAAACGACACTTGTTGCCACGTCGTTCAAAATTGACGGCACAACCTACACCATTCCCACCGGATTTACTGCATCGGTCAACGCGAACACGGGTGTTGTCTCGTTTAACCCGAACGGCAAATTCACTCTCATCCCGGAAGGCAAGAGTGGCATTCTGATTCTCGAATACACGGTCAAGGATGCGGCAACCGGTGTTTCGGCAACCGGCACGATTGAAGTGACCATCACCGGGGTCAACAGCCAGCCGTTTTCCACGGGGCCGATTCCGGAACAGACAACCAATCAAAACACGAATTTGACGTTTAACGTGAGGCCGTTTTTTGAAGACCCGGATGTTGGCGACACATTGCAGGTCAAGGCCGGTTCCGCGTCGGTCACCGGCGGCGGTTCCGTTTCCATTAATAACCAGGGGAACATCGTTTTCAATCCGGGGAACGACTTCAAGCATCTTCCCCAAGATGCCACTGCAACAGTGACCATTACCTTCGTGATCGAAGACAGCGGAGGGTTGACCGTGAATGGAACTTACACGGTAACCGTCACCGGTCTGAACGACGCGCCGGTTGCGACTGATTATACGGCACCGGATGTCAACAAGAATGCGCAAACCGGTTCCATTGCGGCCAACAGCATTGCCTCCGACCCTGACGACGGGGAAACGTCAACGCTTGAATTCTGCTGGATCGGACGGGGTACTGAGAGTTTTGACGTGGCACGCGGGCAAACCGTGACCTTTGCCAACGGCGACAAGGTCACCATCGGTTCCAACGGCAGGACACTCATCTTCATCCCCGGACCTGCGTATGCGGATAATGGCAAAGGCACGGACGTCACAGCCAGTTTCCAATACCGGGTCAAGGATACTCCGCCCACAGGTACCGACAGTCTGGTGTCAAACACGGCAACGATTTCCGTTTTGGTCAAAGGTCTCAATGATCCGCCGACGATTAAGCAGCAAATGGACGATTTTGCCGAAGTCATGGGGACGGTCAAAACTTTCAATTTGAGTGATTATTTCAATGGACAGAACCTGACCTTCAGTCTTTCCGGGACGATAAACGATCCGTCGCAAATGCTTGAAGTTTCCATCAATGGTTCTACTTTGACGATCAGGTTTTTGAGCAATTATAACTCCACCAACAACCGCGAGCCGGTTCAAATATCGATCATAGCGACCAATGACGAAGGTGTTTCCTCGGCACCTTTGACTTTCAAGGCGGCCACCATTCCGCAAACCACACTCGAAGTGGTTGCTTTGCCTGTTCCCAAGAGTGAATCCGGTTCGAGCACGTCCGCCAACCATGATTCGATTCCTTCAACGCCACAGGACTTCACTGTCAGCATCGGCGATGAATACTATCTTGAAATCTGGGTCAGTGATACTCTGTACCTGACGGAAGGATTAAACGATTACGCAACAGGGATTTTGAATTCGACCATATCGCTGACCTATAACCCCAGTGCTGTGGAAATTGTTGCCGTGGAATTGGCCACCTTCGGTTACCCCTACACGGCTGATACTTCCACGCCCGGCTTGGTCTCCAGTGTGGGAGGAATGCTCTTTGCTAATGGGACCGGGGTCAACGGAGACAGCTTCAGGATGGTTCGTATTCTTGTGAAAGCGGTCGGGGAAGGAGACCCCAATTTCCAATTCGTCCGTGAAGATAAACCGGATGTGTTTTATTTCTCGCGAAACAGCAAGTCCAATACGGATGGTGCGGATATTTGGATTGATCAGATTGTCACCGTGACTCCCTCCATCACCCACACATCCGGGGCACCGCTTCTGGCGGAAGAAACACCGGAGATGATTGTGTCAGGCGGAGTTTATCCGCGTGTCGTGACAACCCCGACGAACATTTCCAACAACGGAAACGTCGCGAGTATTCCCGAAAATGCCGACTGGATTCACGAATGGCAGACGCACTGGGTCGAACTCTGGATCAAAGCCTCGGAGGTTGCCTATTTCCTCAGTGGAACCTGTGATCTGAATTATAACGCCGATTACTTCACCGCCGTGGAAGTGGAACTCAGCCCGGCATTCAGCGGCAACTCAAAGCCTGTCATCAACGACTCTCTTGGAATGGTGACGGGAATCGGCGGTGACGCCACGCGTCTGGTCACCGGGGATGGATATATTTTGCTCGGACGTGTCAAATTCCAATCGATCGGGGACGATAATGTTTCCTTCAGCGAGGCATGGTATGCCCATGATCTGGGGATTTCACTGGAGAATGTGAAAGTGACGACCTCCGCCCAGGAAGTGCTTTCTTATGCCGGAAAATCCCCGCGCACGGAATTGTGGGCTGTTCCCTACGACACGACGGATAACGGGTTAATCATGGCCAACGATTTTACACAATTCATTCGTGCCTTTATCCAGTCCGGCGAGACGGACTCTTATATCGTGTCGATGTTTGATTTTAACAAGGATGGAATCGTTGACGCTAAAGACATGACCTATTTTGCCAGGGTTTTTGCGGATGGGATCACGCGAGACTCCGGCCTGCCGGTACCATTCCCGCAATCGTTCACCCAACGTTATGTCGGCAAGACGCTTGACGCCGACAGTGCCGCCAACGTCAACAAGATCATTGACGCGGCCAACAAAGCCTGGCAGACGGCTCTGGGACTCGAAAGGCCGGTTGAGATTCAAATCGTCGTCCAGGATTTCGGAGTGGGTAACAACGAATTGGCCACCGCGAGAATCACGGCGGTCGATGCGCAAGGACTTCCGCTCAAAGGAACCATCGTCCTCGACAGCACGGCGGCCGGCATGGGCTGGTATTCGCAGATTACCGAACCGGTGGCCAACGGGCGTTACGATCTCTTCACGGTCTTGTTGCACGAAATGGGACACATTTACGGTTTCAACACGAGCTATGACGCCTTCAACGCCGTGGTGGGCGAGTATGTCAGTCAACTGGATGCTTCCATGTTGCATGCAGTGGATTCGTCCGATCTGATGTATGCAACCCTGGCGACCGGAGTGAGAAAGTATATCTCCGAATTTGACATGGCGATCATCACCAGTGCCTACGAGGCGGCGCAAGCCAATCCTTCATTCGGTTTCCATGATTCCGTGGCGGCACTCACGGCCAACGAATCGTTGACGCCTGATCAAACGGCCTTTGTCGCACAGGAAAACGGCAGTCTGGTCACAACGCTGAACCTTCCGGTTGCGGATTCGCCCAAACAAATGATCGACATGGATACGGCCTTGCGGTTGCACGCCATGGGACTCGCCGTGGCTTTGCCGATCACCATGCAGCAACGTGAAGAAAGTCGCATTTCGTTTACCGTCGAGCAGATTTATAATGACGAGGGTTCGCTCTTCGATCTGTCCGACGATGACCTGGTGACGCTTCATTTACCACAGGATGCCGATGAGTCGGAATGGGCACTGATCGGCCTGACGATGGATTTGGATGTCTGATTTTGACAGTTCGGCAGGGTGATGCCCACACGAGTCGCCCTGCCGACTGTTGATTACCATTATTGAAATCAACAATGTTTTCCTCCGGAAATTGTTTTCAGGCAGTTGTGACTAAAATTTGAATCAAACATGACCGGAACAAGCAGGGTGGCCATCTGTTGATAGAGCATAGAAATTTACATTTCCCCATTTTTCGAGGACATTCCCATGATGCGCGATTCTTTTCTTCATTTTCTTTTCGGCGGAAAGACACAGGCAGGCAAATCAAGGCAAGTCGAATCCCAGCGCAGAACATTGAATCTGGAAACACTGGAAGACCGGCACATGTTGTCGGTTTCCTTTGAAGCTCCGATCACGAATGAATACATCCCCACGTCCACCGCAGCGGTGAACCCCAATCTGGTCGAACACCGATTGCTTTTTTCCGGTGATTTCAACGATGACGGAAAAACGGATATCCTGGCCATTGAGAGCAGCAGGGGTTACACCTATCTCAATCAATGGAACGGCCAGAATGCGTTCCCTGACGCCGGAGTGCTTGCAACGAACAGTCTTCTTACGACCATGCGTGCCGACGTTGGAAATCTGGTCGGCAATAACAATCTTGACGACTTACTGGGGGTCAGCATCACGGATAATGTCATTCAATTTTCCGTCTATGGTGCAAGAGGGAACGGAGGGTTTTATGACATCCCGACCACCAGCAGTTGGCCGGGGCTCACGAACACTCTCAATGTCACCGTGCCGACCGGCGGCGCATTATACACGGGCATCGGCGATATTTTCCTTGTCAAAAATGGAACGAATCTGGATGTGGTTTGCACTGTTGCCTGGTATGTTTACCGGGCCGACAATTCGCTCTACGATTTTGGAACAATCAATCTCCTGTTTGCGAACGACGGGAGTGGGAAATTCAGCTTCTCAAAGACCGTCAGCACGGGGAATATGGAAATTATTGCCGCAGGCGACCTGAATGGCGATTCGCGTCCGGATTATGTGACCAGGAACGAACAGG
>WRMR01000015.1 GCA_009776995.1 Planctomycetaceae bacterium
TGATGCTGTTCGAGACCGTGTAAAGGATAAAATTCAATTATTGGAAGAAAAAGGTATTATGGTCTTCAAAAATCGGAATAATAGAAAAGAAGCTGTGATTTTCGACGATGGTGAAAATCGTCAAAAAAGCAGTGAATTACCATATTTCCGCTCGAAAGATGGCAAGCGGCTCATTCCAATTCGCAAAGCGAGAATTTATGTAAAAAAGCCAACAATTATGACCGTCGGCAAAAACGGGCGTGAACGACATGTTGAACCGGGAAGTAATCATCACATGGAAATTTTTTCGCTACTTGATGACCAAGGCAATGAAGTGGGACTTGCTTGGAAAGCCGTCAATCTTTTTGATTCGGTGCAACGTCTAAAACAAAAGAAATCTGTGATTTGCCATTCTTATGAGGAGTATGCAGAGAAATATGATGAAAAGAAAAACAAGAAATCAAAGAAACTGGGCTTTTCTTCAGCAAAATTTAAGTTTTCATTAGCCAAAGGTGAGTATGTGATTGCATCACCATCTGGTGAAGACGAAGTGTTGCTCAAAGTTGACTTTATTTCTGAAGGCGACCTATCTTTGTGCTTACATACAGATGCACGTCCCACAAAGCAAAGAAAAGAAACTGGTGATTTTCAAAAATATCGGATTGCAAGTATCAAAAAACTTGAACAATTTAAATTACGCAAAGTCACAGTCGATGTTCTGGGGAAAATTCACCCCGCTAATGACTGATGTATAAAAAACTTTCGAGAAAAATCAGGAATTTATCGGGATAATCGATCACATTCAATTAAAATAGAAAGAATAGGCAATTAAGAGAACGTGATTTTCCGATATTGAGAGACTGCGCTTATGCCGCATCAGATTCTTGATTTTTCTCAAAATGCTCTCCGTTTGAGAACGCGGCTGAAACAACTTGTCATTCAGAGTGATGATCTTCCGCAAACAACAATTCCGCTGGAAGATATTGCCGTCGTGTTGGTGTCGCACCCGCAAGTCACGTTTTCGCAAGCTATTCTCGAAGGTCTCGCGGAAAATGGTGCCGTTCTGATTGCCTGTAACAGGAAAAGCCTGCCGGTGGGAATGTTTTTTCCGATTGCCGGACATCATCAGCCTGCTCGACGGATTCAACTTCAAATCAGTGCCCCGCTACCGCTTCAAAAAAAGGCGTGGCGGCAGATCGTCCAGGCAAAAATCGCCGCCCAAGCCCAATTGTTGCATAACTGCTTTGAGAACGATTACGGACTGGAAAAGCTGATCCCGATGGTTCGGAGCGGTGATGTCAGTAACGTCGAAGCCCGTGCCGCAAGACGTTACTGGCAAAAACTTTTCGACGGATTTTCGTTTAAGCGAAATCCCGATGGTGAAGACCCAATCAACCTGCGTCTGAATTTCGGATATGGTGTTTTGCGTGGAATTATCGCCCGTGCGATTTGCGCAACAGGTTTTCATCCTTCGATTGGTTTACATCACCACAATCAATACAATTCCTACTGCCTTGCGGATGATCTCATGGAACCGTTTCGGCCTTTGGTTGATCAGGTGGTTTATTCCTGCGTTCAACAGGACACTCTCAATGATTCCCCGCTGAATCCAGACGATAAAGCGGAACTCATCCAACCGCTTTTGGGCCGATTTTCCATCGGAGGTGAATTGCGGACACTTTTTGATTGTGCCGCAAAACTGGCGGGTTCGCTTGTCCAGTTTTTTTCAAAGGAAATCAAAGCCTTGGATTTTCCACAAAAAATGACTTTTTTTCAGGAAGAAAAACCGTACTGAAAACAAAATTTCATTCAAAAGTAATTGGTCGGCGGCCATGCCTCGTCAAGAGTATGCTTTTTCCGGATATAAATCGATGTGGTTGATTGCGATGTTTGACCTTCCTGTCAAGACGAAAAAAGACCGAAAAGTCTATGCCGGATTTCGCAAAACCCTTTTAGAACAAGGGTTTTCGATGATTCAGTTTTCCGTCTATGTACGGTTTTGCGGTAGCGAGGAACTGGCACAAAAACACCGTACAACAATCCGTAATGCCCTGCCAGAGCGAGGGCATGTCCGAATTGTGTCCTTAACCGACCGTCAGTTTGAAAAAATGGAAAATTACGTTGGAAAACTCCAAAAACCGAATGAAAACGCCCCGCGACAGCTCACTTTTTTCTGACTTGAGGAATCATAACCCATTTGTTTTCAACAGGTTGCTGAAAAGGTAGTATATCCGAGCAGCGATTCCTTGCAAACCATAGCCAGCACAACGATGGTTTCATCGACGATTCTAGTATATCCGAGCAGCGATTCCTTGCAAACCATAGCGATGTATTCTTGATGATGTATCATGCTTTAGTATATCCGAGCAGCGATTCCTTGCAAACCATAGCGCCGTTTCCTGTCAATCGTCAATGCCGTCAAGTATATCCGAGCAGCGATTCCTTGCAAACCATAGCCTGAGACGCAACAACAAGCTCGCAAGAACAGTATATCCGAGCAGCGATTCCTTGCAAACCATAGCAATAAGGTGAGAATTAAATATACAGAAAAGAGTATATCCGAGCAGCGATTCCTTGCAAACCATAGCGATCTTTGCTTGGTACTGTTTCTACCGTATAGTATATCCGAGCAGCGATTCCTTGCAAACCATAGCGTTGTTGTGTGTTCCCGAAACGTAGCATTTAGTATATCCGAGCAGCGATTCCTTGCAAACCATAGCGTTTATTCGCGGATGGAATGAAGCATACAAAGTATATCCGAGCAGCGATTCCTTGCAAACCATAGCAAATATCTGCTCACCCATCAGGTCGCGAAAGTATATCCGAGCAGCGATTCCTTGCAAACCATAGCGGTAGGGAACATCCCCACTACTTACATCAAGTATATCCGAGCAGCGATTCCTTGCAAACCATAGCGTATCCTGCAAAATCGTCGTAGCAGGCATTAGTATATCCGAGCAGCGATTCCTTGCAAACCATAGCAGGTTTTGCAATTTCTCAATATCAACCATAGTATATCCGAGCAGCGATTCCTTGCAAACCATAGCATGGTGCGGACGATATCATTCAATCTGTGAGTATATCCGAGCAGCGATTCCTTGCAAACCATAGCGTACACAATGAGAAGTAAAAGGTTGAGAAGAGTATATCCGAGCAGCGATTCCTTGCAAACCATAGCACTCAAAAGGAAAAGCCAAAATGGGACGAAAGTATATCCGAGCAGCGATTCCTTGCAAACCATAGCGCTTTACGCTATGTTCTAAGTAGGGTTTGAAGTATATCCGAGCAGCGATTCCTTGCAAACCATAGCTACCATTTGATCTAAGCATACAATGTTGTAAGTATATCCGAGCAGCGATTCCTTGCAAACCATAGCGGTTGATGCTAACGCCGTTGTTGTAAAGATAGTATATCCGAGCAGCGATTCCTTGCAAACCATAGCGGTTGATGCTAACGCCGTTGTTGTAAAGATAGTATATCCGAGCAGCGATTCCTTGCAAACCATAGCTGCAATTACACATCGTTTTCACTTCCATTTAGTATATCCGAGCAGCGATTCCTTGCAAACCATAGCGGTTGATTCTAACGCCGTTGTTGTGAAGAAGTATATCCGAGCAGCGATTCCTTGCAAACCATAGCCTCGTTGCAAAGAACAACACTACTTAATGCAGTATATCCGAGCAGCGATTCCTTGCAAACCATAGCGTTGTGACAAGTGGATTCAGTACCGTTATCAGTATATCCGAGCAGCGATTCCTTGCAAACCATAGCCCACAACCACGACACAGTTGGCTGGATGGAAGTATATCCGAGCAGCGATTCCTTGCAAACCATAGCATCGTCAACCGTATATCGACGTTTTATTTAGTATATCCGAGCAGCGATTCCTTGCAAACCATAGCAGGAACATCGTCAACGGTATATCTACGTTTAGTATATCCGAGCAGCGATTCCTTGCAAACCATAGCACCTCTCCACAAACTACGTCCGTCTTCTTAAGTATATCCGAGCAGCGATTCCTTGCAAACCATAGCGCCTATTGGTTGATCTTTATGTCCTTTGCAAGTATATCCGAGCAGCGATTCCTTGCAAACCATAGCGCCACAAGCTGAGGCACACAAGCATCTCTTAGTATATCCGAGCAGCGATTCCTTGCAAACCATAGCCCCTATACATTCTGTTTCCGCAACTCGTCAAACGGGCTCAGCCCGGCGATTTGTGGCTGGAAGACCGGAATTTTTGTTGCTGGAATTTTTTGCATGGCGTCATTTCGCGTGGTGCGCACCTGCTGGTGCGTCAACATGCCGGGTCGATTCGCTGGAAAACAACGAGTGAACTGGTGCATTGCGGCACGACGGCCACCGGCGAAGTTTGGGAGCAATCGGGTTTTGTGGAAAACGTGGACACGCTGGAGCCATTGCCGTTGCGACGCGTTGAGTTGCGATTGAACGAACCGACTCGCGACGGCGAAACGATGTTGGGTTTGTTGTCGAATCTTCCTGCGGACATTTCGGCGGTTCAAATTGCGGATGCTTACCCGCAACGCCGGCAAATTGAAACGGCGTTTCAGGAGATTGAGGCTTTGCTTTCGGGCGAAATCAACGCGTTGGGTTACCCGGAGGCGGCGTTGTTTTCGCTGACGTGTGCGTATGTGGCATTTCATGTTTTGCAATGCATCCGCCAAACGCTGAAGGCGTCGCAACCGGAACGAACGGATGCAGAACATTCAAATAGTGTGTCGGCCATGTCTGGTTATGTGCCGCATTGAAACGGCTGTCATATTGAAACTGACAGGCAACCTGAACACCGCGATTACGGAAATATCGCGCAATAGCCGGATACAAATCAATCTGGTGAAGCGTGTCGCTTGCGTCAAATTCGTAAACCAAACGCGCCTTGTCTTTCAAAATCTGCGGCAAATCGTTGTCCACCGTTGCCGGTAAAAGGTTCCTTTGATCCGCTTGCGGCGTTTGTGTCAAACTGCCCGGATAAATCGACATTGTAATGGTTTCGCAGGGACTGTCCGCGATGGCCGCGTCCACCGCCGGAACGTACCGCAGCCAGGCGGAATAAGCAACCGGTTGCTTTGCGCCGGTGTCCCGAATCGTCTGATGCATCGTCCGGATATACTGCAAAACCCGCTGGTACTGATAAGCATTCCAGGTGTCGCCTGCATCGGTGTTATTGTTGAAAAAGCGTCCACTCTTGCGTTTGGGGACGGCGATCCCCACCACGCAATCGGCGTCAACCAAAGATAGATGCCGTTCTCATTGCATTTGGAAACAAGATAATCCAGGATGTCAAGATGCTCGTTACGGATTAAATTGCCGTCACGGTCGCTGATTTCACTGTCGAAAACGTGAATCCGTATCACATCAATCCGGTTGGGGGTTCTCATTCCGGGATCAGTGTCTTTGTCGTGCATCCAATCGCTGATGTCCATGTTGATCACATGGTGAAAATCGGCATTGCCTTCCTTCAGATACTTGTATTCATTCTAGCTCTGCGGATAATAGTTGTTTCCCCACAGGGCGACTTCGCCGCCGTCGATGTATTCCAGGACTCCGTTTCGGACAACGAACGGTCGCAACGGTAACGGTTTGCCTATGGGACGCTGTGCCTGCCGCTCCACTTCCTTTTGTGTTTCCCAAGGCGGAAACAGGGGTGTTTTCACTTTGTCGTATTTCATTCCGAGGAAAACAAAATCAGAAGCAATACCGCAGCCGTGATTCGTGTTATCAACGGCAATCGCGATTTCATTGGCTTTGCCGAAACGGATGATTTCCTTCGGGACAGGATATTCACGCAACGTGTCCCAGCCGTTGATGCGTCCGATTTCCCTGCCGTTGAAGTAAGTGATATCGTTGTCGTCAACCGCCTGGATTGTCAGGAACATCGGCAAGGACGCCCAATCCTTCGGCACAAACACTTTGGTTTTCAGCCAGGTGACGCCGATTTCCTGAACACTGATCGGAACCGCCGTTTGCTTCCAGGCTACTGTCCACCGCAACCGTTTTTGTGACAAGTACCTTGTATTCCCCTTCCATGGCACCGGCTTTTGCTGCGCCTTGCGTGGCGTAACAAACTTGCCGTCGTTTTCCGTTGAAGCAAAAGCACCGAGACCGCCCGGCGATGCTGAAACAAACTGCATCATGGCATTGTCAACCGGCTTCAGTAGATGCCCCAATTTTACTCGATTGGCGGTGTTTCTTCAGGAATCGGCCAACAATGGTCGTAAACACCGTGTTCGATGGTGTTAAGTCTGATCGCAAACGGAGAAGGTTCGTTTGACTTGTCCCATTCGAAAATCCGAACGTTCTTGAGGCGAAGGCCGTCGATGTGCGACAATTGCATGGCTGTAAACGGTTGGCTGCCTTGCGGAACCGCCAGGTCAATGTCCTCGAACGAGATATTGAGCAAAGCGTTGTCCGGCTTGCCTCCGATGGGACTTGTCGCCCGGCAGACGCCGCTGATTCCGCGAAAATAAATATTGCGGATTTTCGTTGAATCGACGGCATAACCCAACGTCATGATAAACGGCACTCTTGCGGACATGACGATGTTATCGAAACGGATATTCTCAATCGTGGTTCCAGGACTGTTCGGCGAATAACTCGAATAAAAATTCAAACCGACGCTCGTATCGTGAATCACAAGGTTGGAAAAGGTGCAATGGCGGATTTTTCCGTTTCCAACACCAACACGAACAGCCTGGCAGGGCGTCTTCAGTACGCAATTGGTAATCGCTATCAATTCACAAGGCCGTTTCTTTTTGAGAGGTTCTTCATTCGCCCGGAGCGTGATGCAGTCGTCACCCGATTCGATAAGGCAATTGCTGATCGTGCCTCGTTGACAGCAATCCATGTCGATGCCGTCGCCGTTGGCCGTATCAAGCCGGTTGTTGATGCGAACGCCGTTCATGAGAATGTCTTCGCATCCGTGCAGGAAACAGGTCCAGTACGGGGAGTTGAACAGTTCCACGTCGCGAATGGTGATATTTGTGCTTTCGCAGAAAAAGAGCATCTGCGCCGGTCGCCACGTGATTTTGTTTTTGGGAAGGAAACGGTCGCTCTCCGGGTCTTTGAGAAACGCCTTGCCGTTGCCGTCAATCCGCCCACGACCGGAAATTGTGACATTGCTCTGTTCCACGGCGACAATAAGGTGCGCTCCACTCATAAAGTCGCCTGGAAAGACGCGGTTTTGCGGACAGAAATCCGGTGCGTTGTAATCCTCCTTGTCGGGACTGCCGTAAAGAACAGCCCCGGCCATGAGATGAAAGTCAACATTGTTCTTGAGGTGAATCGTGCCGGAAAGGTACGTTCCCGGCGTCAGCAACACCTGTCCTCCTCCGGATTGTGTTGCGGCATCAACAGCCTTCTGAATTGCCGCCGTGTCTTTCGTTTGCCCATCGCCGACGGCTCCGAAATCGCGGACATGGAAAACGTGGTCGATCGGCGTTTCCGTAGCAAAAAGTGCCGCAGAAAACAAAAATGGTATGGACAAGAATGAAATCGCGATTTTTTGCATGACGGCCTCTACTGTTGTTCCTGGAATTCCGTGTATTGTTGCTGCTGGAAGGTTGCCCAACTCTGATGCCATGGCGTCGGCGTGGCAAAACGCGCCAAAACGTGTCGCGGTGGTGCTATTCCCCAAACGGAGCGGTGAATCTTTTCCTGAATGTCCCAAAACCTGTCCACATGTGCCAAACGTTCCGGTGTCCAAACGTCCCCCGTCTCCATGATCTTTTTGTTGACCGCAAAAAGAAAACGAAAAACTGCGAAGATACGGTTTTTGGGCGTTTTAAAAAATTTCCTGATTTGAATTGAAAAATTCGGCTGAAATGTTACCTAAAGAAATGTCCTGAGAAAGACCGTCAACCTGTAGCCGTGATGTGTCAAGGTGTGTGTTTCGGTGTGACACAAGAAATGCCATGAGACCGCCTTGCGAAGCATGACATGTCTATTCTTTCCGCAATCGCGATCGGTATTCCTTTGGTGTCATTCCCGTCTCGCGGCGAAAGGCCTGAATCAGGTATTCCGGGGTCGCAAAGCCGGTTTTTTTGCAAATGATCCGCAATGGGAAGTCACTTTCCAGCAGCAACGTCTGAACGCGTTTGATGCGAATGCGCAGAATTTCTTTTTCCGGCGTCCGTTTGATGTGTTCCCGAAAACGGCGTTCGAGGGTACTCTGGGAAAGGCCGACATGTTTCGCCACCTCGACGACCGAGAGTCCTTCCTCACCGAATGTTCGGATATATCGCAAGGCTTCGGCAACATCGGAATCCGTGACTACAGTGACGTCGGTCGATTGCCGCTTCACAACGCCGATGGGTGGAATCAGCACGGGTGTTTTGGGGACTTTTGTTTTGCGCGACATTTTTGCGTCAAGAATTTTCGCCGCCATATAGCCTGCCTGAAAACTGTTGAGGTCGATACTGGAAAGCGGCGGTGACAGCAGATTACACAATAACGTGTCGTTGGTGGTTCCGAGCAGTGCGATTTCTTCCGGGACCGCGACGCCGGCATTTTCGCACGCTTCGTTAATGCGGGTTGCGGCAAAATCATTGACCGCCCACAAGCCGACGGGTTTGGGAAGCTGTTTCAACCATTGGGGCAGCATTTGATCGTATTCGGCCTCCCACTGCGGATAAATACACAACGGACCTGCCAGATAACCGGGAAAAAGATGAGGCGAAAACCTTTGTTGGGCAAGAGCTTCCTGAAAAAACTTGCCACGAAGGTTTCCCCACCAGACGTTTCCATACGCAAAAAAGGCAAAATTCTTCAACTGACAGTCGATCAAATGTTCGGCGGCCAAATACGCGGTGGTCTTTTCATTCCCGGGTACCTCCGAGTGAATGGTTTTGCCGTCGCCGAGCATTTCAACGGTCGGAATTCGTTTTTCGGCTATCAACGCCGCCATTTCATAACTGGAGGTGCGTGAAATGATCCCGTCGCCCCGCCAGTTTTTGACCCAATCGTGGTTTTCCTGCAAACCGCGATCTTCGAGATAGACGGTCCAGCCGCTGTGTTCGATGAGATATTGAGAGACTCCGCGAATGATATCACGACCATAACCCCTTGAAGTTTCAACATTTAACAAAACCCGCTTTTTTCGTTTCGCCATGCTGATCCCCTTGCTGTGAATCCAATCAAAACAATGATTCTATCCGGGTTATGCCGAAATGTCAACGTTTTTTGAAAAAAACACCACTTCATAGCCAAACTTAGCAACTACGCAATAATCACGAGAACATTTCCATCAGAGACGCGAGAGTTATCGAGCGGAATGACCGCTCCGTGACCGTCGCGGCTCTGATCCATCGAACAGCTTATTTTGGCGTACACGTTCACATATTCGTCGCGTCGTCGGCTGGCCGGCCTTGCGAGGTCAGGCGGTCGAAGGCGTTGACAAGTGCCATTTTCATCGCCGGGGTGTTGACCGTTTCTTCACTGGCGTAAATGCGGCAGATGCGATAGCTTTGCGGAATATCGCGGAACAGTTCCTCTTCTTCAAGCCGCCGCACCTGTTCCGAGGCCGGGTCGTACAAAAAGTTGAGGTTCGCCGACGGGAGATGAGCCCCCGGCCGCTGGGCGTGACGCGGAATGTCGATGCGGATGTCAATGTTGCGGTAATGCTCCGGCAGTTCGCAACGGATCGCCGTTTCGAGAATCGCTTCGTTGGAAAAAACGCTCGACTGTTCTTTCGCCCCGACCTGAAACAGGATTGTCCGTTCAATGACCAGGTGCCAGGTCGTTTTGCGGAACACAATGTCGCGCCAGAGCGGGGCAATGTCCTGTTTTCGCGGATCATCCGACTCGTTCCATCTGACAACATCGACCAGCAGCGACCAATCGGTGAAGTAGAGGTAATCGTCGAGCCGTTCCAACGGGTTGCCGGGAAACATCAAATCGCCGGACTGCCGGAACGCTTCCTTGAGCGCAAGGTCGATCGCGCGCACGGTACGGTGGTAATAGACAACGCGGAACAGTTCCGCCCGCACCGTGATGAAACGTGTCAGGGCCGCCACGCCGCGCTGGTGAATGGTGAGTCCTTTTTCGGTAAAAAACGAATAGAGGATCAGCCGGTCGATGTCGAACGAGTGCGAACTGTAACCCGACATGAAGGCATCCCGCAAAACGAAATCCATGTTATCGACCGTGTAGAGTCCGCAAAACAGGGCGCGGAGCAGGTGCAACCATCGTGGACGATCGGCCTGACGGTCGGCCATTTCGTTTGGCCGCACGATGAGCCAGGCGATTTGATCCGGGTCGAGAATTTCGCCATCGACCAGTCGGCCGTTCGGTGTGCGCCGCACTTTGCGAATCATGTCGCCGAGCTTGCGGCGGATGATTTCGGCACCCAGCGTTTCGTGTGTCATCGTGACCGACGACTTGCCGTCCGGTGCGGGAATCGAAAAGCGTTTGAGGAAATGTTCGTCGAAAAAATGTCCGAACGGTCCGTGCCCGACGTCGTGCAACAACGCGGCGATACGCATCATGGCCTCGACACAGGGCAGGCTCGGAACGGCTTCGCCCAGCTTGCGTCCGGCATCGCACAGGCTGGGGTACAGCTTCTCGATCATCCGGCTGGCCAGGTGCATGACGCCCAAAACGTGTTGAAACCGCGAGTGTTCGGCGGAGGGAAAAATCCACCATGCGGTTTGCAGTTGATGTATCTGCCGTAACCGTTGCACCCAGGGCGAGTCGATCAGGTCGCGCTCGGACACTTCGCCCGGCTCACCCGCCTCCGCCGAGCAAAACGGGATATACCCGTGAACCGGGTCCTGGATAAGATTGATGCCGAGTATCTGTTCTTTGCCAAGCATGGGGGGAGTTTGGAGTGAGGAGTCTGGAGTGAAACAAAAGCCGGATTGGATCGCAGCGCAATCCCAAGACATGGTTTTTCCTGCTGATTTTATTGTGCTTCCTGCCCGTTTTCTTTCTTCTTTTTGCCCAGGATACGTTTGATTTCGCGGTCGAAATCGGAAATATATTCCTTGTCTTGCCGCACGCGGAAAGCCACGTATTCCGCTTCCGCTTTGAGTTTGGCTTCCAGAGCGGTCACCTTCCCGCGATCTGCCAGGATCGGGTAATCGGAAAGCTCCAGAAATCGATTCAAAAACTCAACCCATTCCGTCATGGTTGTGATGATTCCCCGTTGGGCGCGGTTTTCCGCAAGGTCAAGGTACGCGGAGACGATGCGGTTCAATTCCTTGATATGCGCTTCATTCAGATAGTTCTTGGCGATACTGACGTCGGACTTCAAAATCTTGCCGTGCGGTGCCTGCTTCCACGTCGTCAATCCCATGTTGACACTGGCGGCGTCGGCTGAGTTGTGGATTAATTCCGCCGCCGTTTGACCGTGAATGGCCCAATGCAATTTGTTCTGGACCGTCGCGAAAAAGTCCCGTGTGACTGGTGATTGGGAGTCGTAATCCGCCGAGAGAGCATAGATGTCGGTGATTTTTTGGTAAAACCTGCGTTCGCTTGCCCGGATTTCACGAACCCGTTCCAAAAGCTCGTCGAAATAATCGCGTCCGAACCGTTGTTTGCCCTGTTTGAGCCGTTCATCGTCCAGCACAAAGCCCTTGACAATAAATTCCCGCAGAGTTTTCGTCGCCCAAATTCTGAATTGTGTCGCTTGATAACTGTTTACCCTGTAACCAACGGCGATGATTGCATTGAGATTGTAAAACTCAACTTTCCGTTTGACACTTCTTGTTCCCTCGGTTTGAACGATTTCCAAAATGGAAACAGTTGCCTCCCTTTGCAATTCATTTTCGTCATAAATATTGGTCAGATGCTTGTTTACGGCAGGAATTTTCACCCCGAACAGCTCGGCAATGGATTTTTGTGTCAGCCAGACGGTTTCGTCGTGAATGACAACTTCCACGCGGACATCCCCGTCGGGGGCCGTGTAAAGCAGAAATTGCCGGTTGTTGTCATTGGTCATGTTCACCTCCATCCTGATCCAAATCTTTATTGAGATACGTGTTTGTCAGTAAGGCTGTTGATCCCAATGGGAATCATCACCGGAAGTGACAGAACGCCTGCATACAAGAGCAGTAATGCACCCAGGTCAACGGTAAACGCTTGATACCACACATAAGCATACCAAATACTATAGACACATTGTTGAAGCAAGTAAAATAACAAAAGCGGAAATGTCGTTTTCATGGCGATTGGCGTTTCAGTGACACGGCACGACTCCTCAACAACCTTGACACATCCCGATCAAATTTCAGCCTCACGTGTTTTTCAATATTGTACTCCAAACCCCTGTTCATAAAAAGACCACTTGGACAAAATATTCCGCCGCGCAAAAATCACAGAAACATTCCAATCAGAGCCGCGACAGTGAATCAGAGCCGCGACAGTTATGGAGCGGTCGAATTGCAAAGAGTTTTTTCATGCCACGAAAAAGGCGTTAATCATGATCGGCTTGACTGTTTGACTCTTCATGATTTGCGGGGAGTACATATCCTGGAGTCGCACTAAGCTCAAGTAATGGTATTCCCATTCTACAGTTTCCGAAACATTTGAGATCAATTGTTTCAAGAGGATAAAATATCTGGCACAATACTTTTTCAACAGTACCAAAAGTTTTGTTAGCAGCAATTTTTTCTCCATGCATGGGAAGATAATAAAAACCTGATCGATGTGACCCCGATTCAATCAACATGGATGTTCTTGTTAAAAAGATGTAACTTCCAACATACACAAGCATGGCAACAAGTAAAAAACATGAACTTCTTGTGAAAAATTTGTGAAGCATTTCATTTTTGCCTTTTCTTCAAACTGAGTCACACATCCCGACCAAATTTCAACCTCACGTGTTTTTCAATATTGTACTCCACCCCCCCGATCATAAAAAGACTACTTGGACAAAATATTCCGCCGCGCAAAAATCGCAGAAACATTCCAATCAGAGACGCGCGAGTGAATCAGAGCCGCGACAGTGATGGAGCGGTGATATTCAGTGCGACCGCTCCGTAGCCGTCGCGGCTCTGATGGCAC
Organism: Planctomycetaceae bacterium; assembly: GCA_009776995.1. Taxonomy (GTDB): domain Bacteria; phylum Planctomycetota; class Planctomycetia; order Pirellulales; family Thermoguttaceae; genus WRMR01. Next base: position 12,999 of record WRMR01000015.1, read on the forward strand.
GAACATCTGTTGGAACAAGCATCTGGTGGAACGAACAACGGATTTTTGCAAGAGTCCCGACGTTGTTACGTGGCACCTTCCTCGTCGTCGAGGTCGGCTAAAAATACAGCGTCGGAGAACGTATCGCCGATCATGAGCGAGAAGAGGGTTCGGATGGTTTCACCGGTATCCCTGTCGCGGGATGTGACGCGGATTTCGACCGTGCGGTCATCGTTGATGGACTCAATGCGGCAGTCGGCTTCACCGACGCGGAAGCGGTCGCCGACTTTCAGGATGGCCTGACGGCCTTCGAGCCGGAAACTGAACCAGGCCTGCGGACGGTCGTTCGACCAGGTGACGCCGTTCAAATAAGTGTGCATCGCCGCACTGACGGGGACCGGCGGCTGGGGACGTGGATTATCCGACTGCGGCGCGACGTAAGCCGCAAAGAAGTTGCGACTGGCCACGGTGGCGATCATCCGTTGCCAGTCGGTCGTGTCGTCTTCGTTCTGTTTGGCTTCAAAGGTCTTGTTCGGCGTTTGCGGGACTGAAATCGCCTCAATGGTCATGGTGACGTCAATCCGTTGCGCGTCGGAGGGTTTGATCGTCATGCTGCGGATCAGATGCTGCGTTTTGACCGAGTAAAACTGTTGCAAAAAGCGGCCCAGATTGTTGAGCGTCGTTTTGCCGCTGACGCTGAATTTGTAATTCGTGTAATACGTGTCGGGACCTTGCTGACCGGTCTGGCCGCGTCCCAGCTTTGCCCGCACGGGTGTTGTGCCGGTGTTGCTCACCTGAGAACCCTCAAATTGCGAGGCCGTGGTCAGCGACGTCAGCCAGTTCTTGTATTCCGCCGCCGCCAACTCGTTGTTCAGCGGCAGGGCGTCGGCGGCAGCTTGCCTGATCCGTTTCTCGAAGTTCAAACTTGCCGTGCGTTTGGTTTCCAATTCCTGAATTTCCGTTTTCGTCGATTCGATCTTCTTTTGCATTCGGACGACATCCGCTCCGAACAGGTAAATCCCAAGCGGAATCACGGCAATGACAAGCATCACGCCGCAAAGAATCATCAGATACTGTTCCCGCTTCTTCGGATCAAGATTTGCAAGGTTCATGGCGTACCTCCATTCGTGTCGGATTCGTCGGCGTCTTCCGGTTCGTCATCATCAATGGCACTATCGTCTGTTATGTCAGGCAAAGGCGGCCCGGCGGCCTCTGCATCGGGCGGCGCAACAGGGGCTTCTTCGGACTCGTCAAGTTCGGCGGATTCCCCGGACTCATTCGGCGGATCAAGTTCGTCCGTTGTGTTGGGGACATCAGGGACAACAGGTTCACCGCCCGTATCAGGTTCGGCGGGCTTGTCCGGCTCGTGAAATTCATCCGTCGCATTCGGGACAATCACAACCACCAAAGTCGGTTCTTCGGTCATGTCAAGCGGGCCGGAAACACCTGGTTCGCCAGTCGTTTCTGGCACAGCAGGCGTGACCGGCGGGGCAGATGGATTCGACGGAACAGGTGTCACGGGTACGGCTGGGGGGGGTGACGGAACAGATGTCACAGGTGCGCCGGGCGGGGTTGGCCGGGCAGGTGCATTCGTCGCGCCTGCCTCATTCGGCGGAACAACATCAGACGGACGGGCGGCGTTGCGGTTACGCGGTTGTTGCCCACCTTCATTGGCAGCCCCCGGTGGTCCGCCCGGTCTTGCGTTATTCGATGTTGCATTGCCCGGCGTTGTATTATTCGGCCTTGCGTTGCTTGGTGCTACACGGTCAGACGGCGTATTGCTGACCGTCGTTTGCTCCGGTGTTGCAGGCTCAACGGCTTCTTCGGGGGCAGGCACGGGCGTTGAAACCGCCGGGGATGTCTGCGTCGTCGGTTGCGTTGTTTGTTTCGGGGGCGGCACGATTTTTACCGTAATTTCCGCCGTATGCGTGTAGGGTTGAGCTCTCGTCTCCGACGCCTTCGGGCTGATGACATTATGCGTGGCATCCCGCAGTGCGGCTTCCAGTTGCGGAATAATGGCCGTGCCGCGCGTGTTGGCGGTGAACTTGAGGAACGGATCGGTGTTCACCGGCGAATTCAACGTCAGGTTGCCTGAAACAATCACGTCCTGACTGCGCAACATGTTGCTGCTGAGCCATTCCAGTTGTTCGAGCCAGTTGACCTCGCCCTTTTTCCAGGTGTTGATCGAATCGTTTTGCAACTTCAACTGGTCGTGGCGGAGCGTCGCTTCCTTAAGTTCGTTCTGTTGGCGTTGCAAGAGATTGAGTTCATCCTCAATGACCGTGCGACGGTAAAATCCCCAACCGACCGTCGTGATGACCAGCAACACACAGGCCGCGACAATGGCCGTGATCATGTTGCGGTTCACGTGTTTTTCCGGCTTGCGCTTCGGGTTTCTGAAATCGAGGGCGTTCGGTTTTTCGGTCAATGCAGAGGTCAATGCCCCGATCAGCGGCAAAAACTGTTCCTCGAACAAGGGCAAGCGGTGTCTGATTTCGCCTTCACGATTTTCGAACCGCCAGACATTGAACAGCGACACAGGGACGGCCATCGATTCTTCGAGCAACACCATCAGCTTTTCATAGCGTTCGCCGACGCCGCAAAGCACCATTTCGTCGATTTTTTCCGACGGCACGTCGTTAATGGCCGCAACAACCGTCCGTTTGAACTCGGAGGTGAGCCATTTCCATTGGGCCAGTTCGTCCGCGTTTTCAAACAGCTTCTTGTCGGCTTGATCCAATTCGGCCCAGACGGATTTTTGAAAGTGCGCCGTTCGCACAAACGCCGACTGGCCGCGGTACAACAGCACCAGCGTTGCGGAAAGCTCACTCATTTCGACGAGCAGGGTTGTTTTGCCCGCTCCGCCGGTTTTTTGCTGGACTGTAATCGTTGCGAAACGTTTCGCCGACTCGCACGGCCCCAACACGATACGTTGCAAATCGAGTCCCGCCCCGGTAATCACGTCTTCAACCGTTTCCCGCTTCGATTTGGTCAGCGAGGCGGCCAAAATATGCTTTTTATCTTTTCTGGCACCATCGAAAAGCACGAAGTCAAGCGAAGCGAACTGATCGTACTCGGTAAATTCCTTCGACGCCTGAAATTTTGCCATATCCGGCAGCTCGTCATTCGGGACAGGCGGGAACAACATCGACCGGACTTCAACATCGTCGCGTCCCAGAACAACAACCGTGTCGTACTTGCCGAGACGTTCCTGCTGGACAAAATGCCGCAATTTGGCCTTGACGGTTTCCGGTGTAAACTCCGGCACGGCATCGGGCTGATCGGCAGGCAGGTCGGGCAGGATGCGCACCGCCTTCTCGTAAAAGGCCTTTCCTTTTTTGGTTCTTGCGGCAAGAATCAGTAATTGATTTTTGTCCCAACTTGTTGCGATCCACTGTGGCATGTGAGGGGTGAGGGATTAAGGGTGAAGGGTTAGTACGATGAACACAAAGAGAAACGTCCGCTTTATTGGCGTTCAACTGTAATTCTTTAACCAGAAAACGACCAAAACAGACCGTTACTTATCCCATTTTAACATATTAATACTGTTATCAAACTTTCACGATGTAAAAAGTAAGGAATTTACGTAGAATATTACACAAGTAGATAGCTTAACTTGTGATATTGGAAAAAATGCAAAAAATAAATATTTTTTTCTAAAAAACTTTTGCGGTTCCGAGTACGTCTCATTATAATAATTTCGACATGGGGAAATTTATCGGCGGGCACAGCGTGACCGTCCTGCCTTGTTCACAATCTCTTGTTTTTGAACGCTTATCGAAAGGTTTGATCCGATGGCACGTATGTCTGAAACTTTGCGCACGTTATTCACCGGCAATGGCTCCTTTTCTGACAGACTGATTGATATGATCGACGAATTGGTCGATCCCGCCCGACCGACGAAGCATCCCTTCAGGCGGTCGTTCATTTTCGAGCCGCTCGAAGAACGCGTTGTACTCAACGCGGCACCGGTGTTTGTCGATCTGCCCGCTGAAATCACGGTCATCGCCGGGGAAAGTTTCCACCTGGCACTCAACGGCTACGACGCAGACGGTGACGATTTGGTTTTCAGCACGTCGTCGAACCTGGCGGACGTCCTGACCGGAAACAGCAGCGTCCGCATGAGGATTGTGCAACTTGACTACGATGGGAATATCATCCAGGATTTCGGGTACATCACTTTTGAACTGTTGGAAGGCGATGTGCCGCTTACGACGGCCCGCATCAAGGAAATCATCGAAAGCGGTTTTTACGAAGACTTGCTGTTCCACCGGATCATTGACGGTTTCATGATCCAGGGCGGCAGTTCGGACGGCTATGGTGGTGAAGGGACAGGGATTGAGTTTGCCGATGAATTCAGTGCGCTGTTGAGTCACAACAGGAACGGCATGGTTTCGATGGCCAATCGGGGGGAAAACACGAACGATTCGCAATTTTTCATCACGGACGACGCCACGGAATGGCTGGACAACGTGCATTCAATTTTCGGATTTCTGACGAGCGGCTATGATGTTCTGGCCAAAGTCAGCACCGTTCAAACACTTCAATCCCTCGGCGTGACGGGCATTGACAAGGATCGCCCGATTTTCGATGTTATCATGGAGGAAGTGGAAATTTTCAACGACACGCAGAACGGCACGCTGCGAATTGTCACCGATGCGGACATGGCCCACACGACGCAGTACATCACAGTCATGGTCGATGACGGCAACGGCGGCCAGACCGAACAGACGATCAAGGTCAATGTGGCCACGCTGTCCTCGGAACCATTATTTGAAGTCCCGGACATCGTCGAAGTCAAGGCCGGTGAGTCCATCATTGTTGATTTCCCGGAAATTGCCGGGATTCCGGGAAACCAGATCGAGTATTTTTTCGAAGCCTGGGAATATTCGCATCCGGGCATGCAATACGAAATCACGGCGGACAACCGGTTGAAAATCACGGCGGGGGCCGATGTGGCCGGGCCGCAGTATGTCTTTTTCGCCGGGAGCATCCTCTATGGCCGCGACTGGGCGTACTATACGGTGGACGGCGTCGAAGCCTGCATGTTGGTCGTGGTATCGCCCGCCGTACCGACTGCAAGCTGGACCGGCGGCGACAACAGCACCGATGGCAGCGGCGTCACCTCGAACAACAACAAGGACGAAAACACGACACTGCAATTCACCCTGGCGAATCTTATTCCCACGGCATCCGTCGAACTCTACGCCAACGGCGTCGTCATGCCGTTTACGATCATCAGTGACACATACTACGATGCCGATGGAAACGAGGTGAGTTCCACCAGTCAGGACAGGATGTCTCACACGCTGGTCATCGAAACGATTGGCAGCGGTGAATACAAACTCAACGACGGAATCTATCAGTTTACCGCTCTCCAGTATTACACGTCTTACACTTACGACGGATATCCCATTCCTTTGGAAAGCGATCTTTCCGTACCGATCACGGTCATCGTCGCGACCGTGGCACCGGATTTCATCTCGCCGCAGGAAGGTTTTGCGTTTGACGTTGCGCCGGGTGAAACGCTGACCATTGACGTCAGGACGAACGTGGACGGTTCAAGTGATGTCACCATCGCTTTTGACGGGGAGGTTCCTGAAGGGATGGTCCTGAGTGCGGACGGCCGCACGATCACCTGGACGCCGACGGAAGATACGGATCTGAAAGAATACAACGTCACACTCAAACTGACCGACTCCGTCGGGAATACCCGTACGACGACATTTGTCGTGTCGGTGCAGAGCGGCATGAATTTCGTGATTGACGGAAATACGGAAGTGTCGGAAGGTTCCACGATCATACTTGAGCTGAGACCGGTCGATCCCGGCGAGGTCGTGATCGTGTCACCGGAATTCATTTCGCCGCCCGAAGGTTTTGTTTTTGACGTTGCGTCCGGCGAAACGCTGACCATTGACGTTAAAACGAACATGGTCAATTCGAGCGACGTGACGATTGCTTTTGAAGGGGATGTCCCCGCAGGAATGGAATTGAGCGAAGATGGTCGCACGATAACCTGGTCGCCGACGGAAGACGTGGAACCGGGAGAATACACAATCACACTCACGCTGACGGACGCGCACGGCAATACCCTGGCCACGTCGTTTGTCGTCTCCGTGCAGAGCGGGATGAATTTTGTGATTGACGGGACGACCGAGGTCGAGGAAGGTTCCACCATCATGCTGGAGTTGTTGCCGGTCGAACCCGGTGAGGACGAAGAGCCTTATGAAGGCACGTTCATTTTTGAAATCGAAAATTCGACGTTGCCCGGGGACGCGGATTTTCAACTGATTCCCGCTGAAGACGGCCGCTCGGCTTTGTTTTTGCTGACGCCGACCGGGGCACTTGCTCCTGGTCATTATACAATCACATTCAAGATGACCGACGAGGAAGGCAACACGCGCACGAAAATGGTCCAACTTACGGTCAGGCCGTACAGTTCGGATGAGCCTGTAGAAGTCACGTTCTTTTTTGAAATCGAAAGCTCGACGCTGCCCGGAGACGCGGATTTTCAACTGATTCCCGGTACGGACGGGTGTTCGGCCACATTTACGTGGACGCCGACCGAGGCCCACGCGCCCGGCATTTACACGATCACATTCAAGATGACCGACGAGGAAGGCAACACACGCACGAAAATGGTGCAACTTACGGTCAACCGGCTCCATCGCCCGCCGTATTTCGTGGCGGAGGATTTTGAAGATGTTTATGAGGCCAACCCCGGCGTGGAACTTGTCATCCATGCCAAGGCGCATGACGATAACATTCCCAAAAGCGTGTTGACCTATTCGCTTCTCGGGGACAACATTCCCGATGGCATGTTCATCAACGAGCAGACCGGAACACTGACCTGGACGCCGTCGAAATTGTACAACGGCCAGACGTACAATATCACCATTCTCGTCACCGACGATCAGGGTGAATCGGCGACGCACACGATCACCATTGCCATTGCCAAAACGAACGATCCGCCGGAATTTACGCCGGTTGATCCGATGACGGTGTGGGACGATCACGGTACGTTGACCGTGATCATCCACGCGGAAGATATGGACAACTTCCCGCCGAATGACGTCCGGTACTCGCTTGTCGGCGATCATATCCCCGATGGCATGACGATCAATCCGACAACCGGCGAAATCACCTGGGATATTCCCGCAGGCTATGCCGGTTCGGATTTCGAGGCTGTCGCCATGCAAATTGAGGTCATGGCAACCAAGATCATTCGCGAGACCGTTGAAAACGAACTCGGAGAATTTGAAACTATCGAGACAGAAGGGTTGTCCGGGACTTATACCGTGCCATTGACGATCAAAAGTCGCGCGTATGAAGCAAAAATGAAAGCCGAAGAAGAACAAAAGGCAGAAGAAGAGAAAAAGCTCACCGCTTGGGCGACTTCGCAGATGCAGACACGTTTCGAGTTGGACATCCCCGGTTTGCCGGGCATTAATAGGGACGCGATGCACCTGCGGGATATGCCCAATACGCCGCAGGCCAACAGCCGCGTCGAAACACCGGCGTCCGACCCGTATCACGACACACGGTTCCGCAACCGCTTCGACCGGATTACCTTCGGAATTGATTCGCTCGGTTCGGGCGAAGTGATCGAATCCGAAGAAACAACACGGGAAACAGAACCGGAACAACCGTCTCAGTCACAAACCCCGGCACCGGGTCAAGGCGGCGGTTATCGTTCCAACCGCCCGATTTCGCCCGGCGCGTTTTTGCGGGGCGTCGAGTCCGGCTTTTCGCGATTGAACACACCGCTACTCGACGCGCTGGAAAACATTGACGTCCAACGTGCCGTTTCCGAAGCCCGTGATGCCGGGCAGGCGATCAGTACATACTACAGCAACGCGGCGCAATCGGCAAGATCGTCGCACGACGCAGCCTTGCGCGATTGGGACAGTAACGCCGTGAACGAATTGCCGGGCGGCGCAACTCCAAGTAACGGTTCCCGCGATCAATTCCGCAACATGCGACTGAAGTGAGAAGTCAGGAGTCAGGAGTTTAGCCGCATCGCCCTGCGACGCGCACGGCAGGGTGGTTAACGGAGCGACCGCCCTGTTGCTCATTTTTTGGATTCACCGTCCCTTGTGCAGAATCCCGTCATTCCGCTGCGCTTCATTCCGGCTTTTGTATGTGATTTCAGTTTTGGTTGGTATTTCCAGTTCTTGCGTTTCATTCCGGTTTTTCCCGTGCTGTTGCCTTTTCGGAACGACAAATCGTCGTAATCTAAATAAACAATCTTCCACGAGTTTCCTCCAACATCGATGAACGGCTTTGCCGAAACAATGAAACACAGGACGTATTGACTCAAATCAGGACGATGAGAGTATTGCGGCATTCATACATGGAACAAGGAGGTTACCATGTATCATGGATGATTCCGGCTTGTGATATGGATTTCTTTTTCTGTTTTCAAGGTTCTCATCGCTTCATCCTGCTTTTCCTGACGCTTGGGACGGTGAATATTTGTTCGGCAGATGATGGGACTCAACCGCCCTTGCGATTGCGCAGGCAATCGCCGATTGTGCTTGTGCAACATACCACATCGCCGTCTTTGTTGCCGACAGTGGCACCCGTTTTGGGGTCGGAAACGATTTCGGCACCGACATTGGCACCGCCCATGCCCTCAACACTTGTTGCACCACCGGAATCAGTGCCAACGTTAGCACCATCCGTGTCGCCAAAACCGGCTACAACACCGGAGCCGACACCAACTTTGGCGCCGCCGGTGCAACTCAACACATTTTCGACTCAACCTGCGCAGTCCAACGTTTATTTCTCAGCACCGGCACAATCCGTCTCGCAAATGCCTCTCCCGGCACAATCCGAAGCCCATGCACCGCAGCCGCCACAGGTTTATGCGCCTGTCGTGACGAATGATCCGACACCGCAGGCTGGTTGGATTGATACGAATCAGGGTTCGTTGGGAGCGTGGTCGTTCGATGATGCCGTCACCGCAACACTGACTTCCGATCCGAGGTTGTGTATCGGACGCACGGAGATCGCTCAGGCAAAAGCGGATTACTGCACCAGTTCCCTGCTCCCGAACCCCGTGTTTGAAACCAGCATCTCGGCACTTCCTTCCCATCACCGCGCGATGGTGGGAAGACCACCCGAATTTGTGGCCCAGGTGGAATATCCCTTCGACTGGTTTCTGTTTGCGAAACGGGCGGCGGAAATGAACAGCTCACGGTTGGGAATCGCGCAATCGCAGGCGGAATATGCCGACTTGATCCGCCAGCGCGTCACGGAAACGGCCATCGCGTTTTACGATGTGCTGGAAGCCGGATCGTTGTCGGCCATCGCCCGGGAGGATATGGAAGTTTTGTCGAAAATGGAAGCGGTCATCCGGCGTGGCGTGGAAATGGGCGCACGAGCGCAGATCGAATTGGACCGCGTTCGCCTCGATCTGTCCAAGAGCCGGCAGGAATTGCTCGAAGCGGAGTCTTGTCTGGCCATCGCCAAGTCAAGGCTTTGGTCCCGGCTCGGGCGGACGGACCGTGATCCGGCGTTCGATGTTTGGGGAAATCTGGACGCGCCGCTGACCGTGGAACCGTTCCCGCTTGCGGAAGCCTTTGCTTTGGCGCAGCGCAATCGACCGGACCTTCGGGCAAGGCAAATCCAGGTCAACAAAGCCAAAGCGGACACGGTGGTCGAAAAACGCAAAGCCTATCCCGAAGTGTCGGCGTCGGTTGGTTATATCAATCAGTACCCCGGACAGGGAATGGCCAATCCCGACTATGCCACTTCCGGATGGCAGGTCGGCCTCACGGCAACGGTTCCCCTGTTCGACCGGAACCAGGGAAATCGCGCGAAAGCTCAAGCCGCTCTTGCGCAAAAGACACACGAATACCGTGCGGGAATGATTGATCTGCGTGCCGACGTCGAAGAGGCGGACCAGCTTTTCCGAACCGCTTACCAAAAAGCCGCGACCATCGCGCAGGAGGAAATTTCCCTTGCAAACAAGGTACGCAACAGTATAATGGACTCCTACCAACGCGGTGGGAGATCGCTCATCGACGTTCTTGACGCCGAACGGAGTTATCGTGAGACCTGCCGGTTTTACGTTTCCAGCCGTGCCGATTATTGGCGTGCCATGTACCTCTATAACAGCGTTGTCGGGGTCGATTCCGGTTGCAATATCCGTTCCGCCGCATACTGACAGGGCGCAATTGCGGCAATGACGAAAGAAAACCGATGAACCAGCTTTTCTATGGAGACAATCTGGAAGTCCTGCAAAAGCAGATCGGCGACGAAAGCGTCGATCTGTGTTACGTTGATCCGCCTTTCAACAGCAAGCGGAACTACAACCAGATTTACAACAACATCGGAAAAGATGACATTGCGCAGACACAGGCTTTTGTTGACACGTGGGTATGGGGGCAGTCGGCGGAGCTTCAACTCGAACTCCTTTATAAGG
>WRMR01000016.1 GCA_009776995.1 Planctomycetaceae bacterium
TCCCCAAAAAAAGTCCAACAAGATTAAAACCCCTTAATTTCCCCCCCCCCCCATCTTAACATTTTGAAACTTTTTCATTGAATTTCTCCCAATTTTTCTTGCATTGGTCAACATATTAAGCTAATCGCACAGTACGATTAACAGATGTTATTGTAAGCAACCTCAATAAAGAATGCAAGCCGTCGATTGGTGATTTTGGAAAAAAAACGATAATTTTTTGTAATAAGATTCCGGCAAAAGCCCAAGACTATCATCGGAAAGACGCAAGCCAATTCTGGCGAGTTTCGTCATCGCCATACACTGCGTTGGTTTCGTTCGCGGTGAGGTCAACATCGCCGGATTTCGGGTTCACGATAGTATCGGTGCTGTTTTCAGATGACTGTTTCGCATAGCCGAGATTGCGAAACACTTCGAGAATTTCGCAGCACGTCGGGAACATGCGGCCGCTGTTACGCTTGTAAACATCAAGGGCGTTCATAAACTCGATTTCCTCCTGCGAATAGTCCCGCTCACAGGTGGTCGGGTCAATCTGTCGGCGACGCTGGATTTTCCGGCGGCGATTTTTGTTCGCGTCCGGTAGTGCCGTTTGTTCCGCGACCGGTTGACCGGTGATTGCCGGTTTGGCATAACGGCGATCGACAGTCACAAGTTTCTCCGGTTGTGCCTTGACCTGTTTGGCCGCATGGGTGACAAAAGTTTCATATTCCGCACTGGAAAGCTCACGCTTTTTCCGTTTGTCCTGAATCTTTTTTGTGACGTTTTGCTTTGTTTTGAAGGACACGCTTGTCTTGGAAGACGATTTTATCACTTTGCCCGTTTTTTCGGATTTCGTGTTTGACTTCGACAGTGTTTTGGAACTTGGCAATTTGTTGGCGGCAGTTTTCCTATTCGATTTCTTTTTTGCCGCCAACGTTTTGTCGGTTCCAACGTTTTTTTTCCCGATTTTCGCCACTGTCTTTGGATGAGAGCGCACTTTTTTCGTCGTTTTCATCATTTTTCTCCCAAAGGGAATATGCAGCTCAAAAATCACGACAACAGGTTCGCCATTTCTGCTGCAAATCGAAATTCACTCCTGCGGCAACATTTTTTGCCGCCAACCTACAGAGGGATAGAGGTGAGTGATCATCAAAACTCACTGGTTTTGTGTACATCTTGTTGCATCAATATCAGCCATGTTGACTAATATGATACAAATATACACTATTATTTGCGCAAAAAGAAAATTTTATTTTTTTGTATTATTTTTATCTGATGGCGTTGAAATGAAATGCCAAAACAGTATAATCAAATTACATAAATTGTTTGTTTATCACAATATAAGTAAATTATTTGGCAACTTGGGAATTTTAGTGATAATAGCAAAAATATATTCTATATTTAATCAACAAAGTCTGACTTGAAAAACAGACTTTTGCATTTTGCCAATGTGTTCTCAAAATGTATGTTTTTGAGCATAGATATTCAAACGTTTTCTCGAAAACTTTTACAACCAACAGAGAGAGGTTGACATGATGTCCTGCATTTTTGCGAGACGCGCTTACTTAGCAGTTATTTGCACGTTCATTTTCCCGGTATGCCTTACGAACCTGTTTGCCCAAAAATGGGCGGAAGACATGATTAAGATAAAAGATTATGATTTCGGGAATGTTTCAAGAAATGCCAAAGCGGAATATGAATTCGAAGTCTATAATCCGTACCTCGAAGACATTCATATTCGTTCTGTTTCTGCAAGTTGCTCGTGTACAACGGTTTCAGTCGATAAATCAACAATCAAAACGTATGAAACGGCCAAAGTCAAAGCGCATTTCAACACAGACCGGTTTGTCGGGAACAGGAGTGCGACACTGACTGCTGTCATCGACAAGCCGTTTTACGCCACAGTGCAACTTCACGTCAAGGGCAATATTCGCAGTGACATCAGTTTTCAGCCGGGAGAAGTGAATTTTGGATCAGTTTCCAGGGGGCAGGCAGTCGAAAAACAGGTGGAATTTACCTACCAGGGGAGAAGCAACTGGCAGGTCACGGAGCTAAAGAGCACTAATCAGGACGTTTCGGCAGAATTGACCGAGATTTCAAGAAATTATGGCCAGGTCAGATACCGTTTGAAGGTGAAACTTGCTTCAGACGCCTCTGTCGGTTACATTAACGACCGTATCATTTTGGTTGCCAACGAGAGCTACAACCGGGAAATCCCTATCATGGTCCAAGGTATTGTCAAACAAGGAGTAACAGTCAATCCGTCGAAGCTGATTGTCGGCAATCTCGAACCGGGTCAGGTGGTGACAAAAAAAATTGTTCTCCGTGCCGATTCCCCGTTTGCCATCAAGAAAGTGACCTGCCCCAACGATCAGTATTCGTTTGACTTCCAAAAGACCAATCCGTCCATGCAATCAACCAACATTCATATTGTTTCAGTATCTTACAAGGCTCCGGAAAGCATTGCCGATGAGCAGTTTACAGACAGGATCAGTATCTTCACCGATGCGCAACAAACACCTGTCGAGCTGCAAACTTATGCAAAAGTCCTGGCCGACATTCATCAAAACAATGAACCGCAATCGGAAATCGCCGCCCCGTCAGACAAAAGTCAGGATGCCATTGCCGATGACCTCGGCATTTTAAGCCGCTTTGACCCGTGAGGATGGAAAGACAACGATTCTTTCCGGGACAGGGAGAGTTGGTTGCCCCCCTCCCGATACCCAGTCATTGAGCGTTTCCGAAATTCTTGCGTCAAGTTGGGCAAGCTGCTCAAGTAATATGTTGTGCTTGTCGTCAAGCTCAAGTAATTTTTCGAGTGCGTCCATGCGATGACCTGAAAAAACATGGTGATTATGGTGAAAAACGAAACTGACCGCTCAATATCCCTACTGAATTGATCGTCATGGCACGCCTGATATTGCCAGCGATACATGTTTTTGCATTACAATCGAAACAATCCGGTGATTTGTTGTAATACGTAATTGCCCTGCATTTTTTCTCTTTTGACTTGACAGAATAAGATTACTGACCTATCTATTCTCAGGGAAATTGTTGGAAATAGCACCACCTTTTCCCCTGGACGACAGTTGCAAGAGCGGCATTGGCACACATCGTGCCGAACGTTTCCCCAAATTTTTTGAGAGAAGAAAAATGACAAGAGTACTCGTAGCCGACGATTCCAGCACCATGCGCAAAATCATCCTTCGCTCGCTCCAGGCGGTCGGCGTGACAGAAATCACGGAAGCCGCAGACGGAGCGGAAGCTCTTTCACTCTTTAAGCCGGGAGTTTATGATCTCGTGTTGACGGACTGGAACATGCCCGGCATGACCGGATTGGAAGTAGTACAGGGAATTCGCGCACAAGACACCAGCATCCCGGTCATCATGGTGACGACCGAGGCGGAAAAAACGCGCGTTTTGGAAGCGATACAGGCAGGTGTCAGCGATTATCTCGTTAAGCCGTTCACCGCCGACACCCTGCGGGAAAAATTGGAAAAGCACGGCTGCTGAGAGACGCCAGGCTTCGGACTTCAGATAGTGGAAAAGACAAAATCAGAGTCTCAATACCGGGTGGTCGAATGGGAGATACCGCTCCATGATTGTCATGGCTCCGATTGGCTACTGCGGGTCTGATTGGCTGTTGCGGCTTTGGTCAATCGCCCGGTTCATGCTGCCGGATTGAAACCCCGACAGATCAAGCGTCACGAACGTAAATCCGATCTCGGACAGTTTTTCCTGGACGAACCATCGGAAGTCTTCGTCCAGGAACCGTTCCATCTGATCCGGCGCGATTTCGATTCGCGCCAATCTGTTGCCATGCAAACGAACACGAACCGGTGAAAGCCCCCGGTCCGCCAGGAACGCTTCGGCGGCGGCAATGCGCTGGAGTCGTTCCACCGTAATCTGCAAGTCATATTCAATGCGGGTCGCAAGACACGGTGACGAAGGCAAATTCCAATTGGACAGCCCTTCATGCCGGGCCAGTTGCCGGATTTCCTGTTTCGTCAACCCGATTTCAGCCAGCGGTGCTCGGACGCCAAGTTCCTGCGACGCGCGGCTGCCGGGACGATAATCGCCCGTGTCATCGGCGTTTGATCCTTCCACGAGCAATTCAACGTCATGCTCCTTCGCCCATGTCGTCAACTGCGTGAAACGCATTTTCTTGCAATGATAGCAACGGTCAATACCGTTGCGGATAAACTCCGGTTCCGCGAACTCCTCACCGCGAAATACGAGCAATCGTATCCCGATTTCCGATGCGACGCGTTGTGCTATTTGCTGTTCGGTTTTCGTTGAGGTTTCACTGACCAGGTAAATCGCCGTGGCACGGTCGCCCAGAACACGGTACGCCGCATGGGCCAGCAAGGAACTGTCAACGCCTCCGGAAAAGGCGATCACGCACGAACGCACCGTCGCAAAGCTGTCCAGGAGCAGACGATACTTTTCCGACAGTTCGGGGGACAAATGAAATGTGAGCATGACAGCATCTTTTCCCCGGCGAAAGATTCGCACAAAAAATCACGCGAACATTTCACTCAGGGATGCGAGAATCATCGAGCGGAACGACCGCTCCGTGACCGTCGCGGCTCTGAATGATTGAACAGCGGATTCTGATGTGCGTCCATCATTCGCCTTGTTTTTCGCCGGGCAAGGAGGTGAATGATGGTCGCAGGGACGGCAACGTCACCATCCTCACGCGAAGATCATACCATCATTTTGCCGATTGACCAAGAGGAATAATGATCAAATCATCCTCAATCTTCCGAAATTTCCAGCGGGACGACAGGAGTTTTTTGCATTGGGGCATCGGTGGACCTGACGAACTTGAACTTGAGACAGGATGGGATGACGAATTTGTGTTGGGACGACGCGGGTGAATCCATTGCTGAATGGTATTCAGGGAACAACCGACTTCACGGGCGGCTTGGGCGTGACTGAGTTCACCGGATTGCCATGTAGAAAATTGTCGTTCGCCGAAGCGATTCTATTTGTTTGTTGTCGTACTCGATTTCAATGTCCGGGAATCTCGAACGTTAATTGTTCTTTCCAGTTTACTGACAGGAAACAGGGAAGTCAAGAGTATTGTGAAATTTTTTGACGCGAACCACGAAAACATGGAGTTGATTTCACGCAGAGATTTGAGGCAGAGCGGTCACGCCGTGATCGCTGCGGCGCGGCGTTTGGTCTTCTTTTCGTGTTGGCCGAGGTGATTGGCAATTCCAACGGCGGCCAGGGGCTGGCCGCCCTGCCATTCTTCCCGGTTCTAGGAATCGGGGCTAAACGGGGCAACGTAACGGCAATTCATGTCAGCCGACACGTCTCTCCACGCCTCACCGTCTTGGCAATTGCTGGGGTTGGCCGCCGGTGAGCGTTCCGGCTTTGGCCAGGGTGGGGTGACGCCATTTGCCGAACACGCCGGTGCCATACCAGATACCGTTGGCACCAAGCTTCATGTCGTAACCGTAGTAAGGGTGTTCCGCAGAAACAGCCGACCAGTGGCCTTCGGAATACCGCCAGCAATCGACGCATTCGATGGCCGATTCGAGCAGATGCTGGCCGGGCCAGCTTTCGGCACACACTTCGCAGGCCCAAAGCTCCGTTGGCAGATATGCGTTGATCTGCTGAAAACGCCGATCCCAGTTGTGATGCCCCTGTTTGCGGATGTCCGCCTGGTGTTGACTGGCGGAGCGGGCCTCTTCGACAAGCCGGGGACTCACTTCACCATCCGCGCTTTTCGGTTTTTCCGGGTGAATTCGCACGGCGAAAATCACCGAACGTTGCGTCACTGTCCCCGGTGGCAGAGTCAGCATCGCACGGGTTTGTTCCACCGTGTAAGGCTTTTTCTTCAAAAACGGAAATACACTCACGATGGTGCCGTAGTACTCGGTGCCTTTGTGCTGAAAATCAATGATCGCAACGCCGGGCGTGTTGAGCATTTCGTAAAACGCGGGATGCCGGATCAGCATGATTTCCTGTTCAAGATTCGGGAAAGTCAGGTCATAAGCCGGAGCGACCAACTGCTTGACACTGCCCATGTCGCGTCCGGGGGCAAGGAGTTTCGAGGTGTCCACGGGTTCGCTGGGCGGACGCATGGCCGTATAGCGGGTGCCGGTTTGAGACTGCGGATTACGGACGATCGTTTGCGAAATGACCGCTTTGTCATTGGCTTGCGTCACATTTTCAGCAAGAACCGTCACGTCTTCTTCGGCGTCTTCCTTTGTTTCGTCAAGCTCTTTTTGGTCGTCTTCCGTTCCGGGAAGCTGAATCACCCCTTTGTCTTCCGTCGGCAGCAACTTGGCTGTCACAGGAATGCGAACCAGAACAAAATCTTCAAGTGATTTTTGTACTTCTTCATCCACCAGGGATTCCATTTCAAAAGCCCTGTACGGGGAATCGGAATTTGTGTCGTATAAATACACGAACACCAGTTTTTGCTCATCTTTCCCTTTTTGACAAGCGGTGCGGTAATCTGTCAACCAACCCGGCCACAGATCTTCCAATGGCTCGTCCTCCGAAGACTCATTCGCCAAAGTCGGTTGTTCGTCGGGAGCGTCATTTGCTGCATCTTCTGTTGCTTCTTCGCCGGTATCATCATCTGTAACAGCTTCCGGTTCCGCCAATTCCGCATTTTCTTCTTCAACCATCGGCAAAGGAACGACTTGCGCAATTTTCGCTTGTGCATCATCCTGACCTGGAACGTCAGTGTCTTGAGGAACGTTGGGAACGTCATCTTTGCTCGTTTTGTTTTGAGGAACAATAACTGTTGTTTGTTTTCTGAAAATACTTTCAAATCTGCCTTTGTTGGTTCCTCCCTGATTGGGTGAAAATGCCGGTTGTGCTTCGACATGGGAACTCAGCAGGCATATTGCCATATAAGAGACAACACCGCACAGGATTGTGAATCGCAATTTTCGTGACATGAAAAGTCCTTTTTTGATTTTTGTTGAATAACTTGTTTCAAACAAGCGGGACAAGGTGTTTCAAACAGGGGTAAATTTTTGGAAAAGTCAGTTAAATTCTCAGAGAAGTGAAATTGAAGAGAATGGGTCAAACAGTTTGACTTTTAATTTTAATTAGATCGCTTTCAATGTCGAGAAAAAAATTTCAAATTTTTAAAAATTTAAAAAGAACAATGAGAAAATCGTGCGATTATCTTTGTAAATCCATTTCAATTTTAATTCTGATAAATTTTCATAATTCAAAAGAAATCGATTATCGCAATAAACTGAAAATGTTGCAAAAATTCCAAAATCGCTTTTTTTACTACTCGCGTTAGACAATTTTATATATATAATGTCTTTTGTATATATTTGTTGTTTTTCGTAAACATATAATCCGAAATAAAACATGCAGATTGTTTATATTAACAAGACGCTACCGGTATAATATAAACAATCGTACCTTTGTCAACCATCGAAAGCTCATTCATGACAAAAACACCAAATTTCCAAAACCGGTTTTTGGACCACGTCGTGACATATTTCGTCACGACCGTGTTCATCGTATCGTTTGGAAACCCTGCGTTCACTCAAGTTGGCAATATTCGTAACCTGTCCCGAGCCTCTCAAATTCGCCAAATTTCCTCGCTATGCGAAAGCACAAAGGGCGAGATCATCCAGGAATTGCAGTCCCCTCTGCAGCCGAATCCCAAAACGGAAGTGTCACGGCAAATCAACCTGTTTCGCGCTGCTGTTCGCAAGGCATTCAAGCGGGAACAAGTGGACCAATGGGAAGAGCAGCTTCTGCTCGACCGGCTACAAGAGACACTGCGGCAGGACGAAACCGACCTGGAACTGGTGGACGCCATTCTTGACATTCTGAACACGGATACGCCGGCATTCAAGCGGCAGTCGTTCGTGCAACTGAAAAAAACGCTTGAAAAAAACCGTCCCTTGCTCTGGCGGCAGAACCAGCAATTGTACCTGGACGAGGTGGAGGCTGTTTTTGATTCCCTGCCGGGATTGGTTGAAACTTATCTGAAATCACCGGACGCAGCCCACGCCGACGCGGTTTCGGAAGTCCTGGAGTATCTGACGGAAACGCGCAAGGCCGATGAATTGATCGCGTTGGTGCGGCAAATTGCGGTGCGACCGAATTTTAAAGTGCTGGTGCATTCGGAGGTCGTGGCACCGTTGTTTTTGAAAGAAATCGAAGAACCGGTGACCGTCAACGACAATATTCTCGGCACCCGGGTTCGCGGTTCAGGTCAATTGACCGGCAAGTTGAGTTCGTCTTTTGTGCCGAGCCGGGATTCAGCAATCATTCGCGTCACCCTCGAAGGACAATTGAACACAAAGACGGTCGGGGCCAACGGTCCGGTTCGTGTGCATAGCGACAACGCGGCGGATGTGAAAACCGTCAAAGACATTATGATTTCGAATGACTCGATTAAGACGACCCGATCCTCAACCAACGCAAAACAATCATCGCACATCACTCATGTGGATTACACCCGACCGGGGCCGCTTGTCCAAATGATCGCACCCGGTCAGATACAAAATCGCAAGCCCGCCAGCGACACGGAATCGGAACGGCTGACGAAGATGCGGTTCAATGCCCGTGTCGATACGGCGGTGGATGAAAGCGTCAAACCGTTTGCGGAAAGCTTCAAGAACATGGTCAGCGGTCCGGGGATGGACAATGAGCTGGGTTTCCAAATCGGCCGGGTGGCAACGACGAATCGTGAATTGCAACTTGAAGCCGTCGTGGGGAACAAGTGGCAATTGACAACCCGAACCAGGCCGCCGGTGATCAGGACAGGTGCGGGATTGTTCCTCCAACTGCATGAATCGCTGGCGGATAACGCGGGTGCTTGTGAATTGAGCGGCAAAACCCTGGTCGAAGAGCAGGTCATGGCTGAGCTTCAGGAACGATTCCCCCGACTGTTCGCGAACCGGGAAGCCGGCGAAACTTCGGATGAGCCGTCGTTGACCGTTTCGTTTTCCAACCACCCGATCCGGGTGAATTTTACGGACAACACCATCAAGCTGACGGTGGAAACGACGGCCATTCAGCGCGGCGGGAATGTTTATCCCGGAATGACGATGGATTTTCAGTTCCGCATGGAACCCATTGACGGCGGGTTTCAATGGGTTGCCGCCGAACCCCCGGAAGTATTGCCGTTGGGCTTCGAGCCTGAGAATGATCGGCTTACGGCGGGCGAAACAACCATTCGTGCCATCCTGAAGAAGAAACTGGCGCGTATCACCGAAACGCCGATGGTATGGAAGGAATCGCAAATGGAAACGGAATTTGGCACGAAGACACTCAAGCCGGTGCATCTTTCGGCAAAAGGCGGCTGGCTGTCGATTGGACTGGATGTGGTGGAATAGGTGTGCGGTGTTCAGTGGTCACGGCGTGACCGCATGACCCTGGAAAAGGAAAATGATTCCGTGAGTCCATCAGCGGAAAACAACAAGGCGAAGGCGTGGAGCGGCGTTTTTACTGAAGCGACCGACCGGCGAGTCGAATGCTTTACCGAGAGCATCAGTTTCGACCGGCGGTTGTACGAGCAGGATATTGCCGGGTCGATTGCTCATGCGCGCATGTTGGCCGACGTCGGTGTGTTGAGTGCCGCAGAGTTTGCGCAAATCGAAGACGGGTTAAAACAGATTGGCAAAGAGATTGCATCCGGTGATTTCAAGTTCCAAATCGAACTGGAAGACATCCACATGCACATTGAAAGCAAGCTGACCGCGCGAATCGGTGACGCCGGGCGGAAATTGCACACCGCGCGAAGCCGGAACGATCAGATTTCGACGGACCTTCGACTGTGGGTGCGCGAAGCGATTGACCGGATCGACGGGCGGCTTGCCATGTTGCAACGTGCCTTTGTCGGGCGTTGCGACGTGGATTTCGATATTATCATGCCGGCTTATACGCATACGCAACGGGCGCAACCGGTGCTGGCCCCGCATTACTGGTTGTGCTATTGCGAGAAATTTGAGCGGGACCGCGAGCGGTTGGCCGATTGCCGCAAACGGGTCAATACGCTGGGACTGGGAGCGGCGGCACTGGCCGGAACGAGTCTTCCGATCGACCGCCGTAAAACCGCCGAATCCCTCGGTTTTGAGCGCATCGCGGCCAACAGCCTCGACGTTTCGAGCGACCGCGATTTTGTGCTGGAGTTTGCGTTCTGCCTTGTGCAAATCGCGTTGCATTTGAGTACCTGGGCGGAAGAATGGATTTGGTGGTCCACTTCGGAGTTCAATTTTATCAGGACGCCGCAAGCGTTTTGCACCGGCTCATCGATTATGCCGCAGAAGGTCAACCCGGATGTGCTGGAACTCATACGCGGCAAGACGGGACGGGTGGTCGGCAATTTGCAGTCGCTCATCGTGTTGACAAAGGGGTTGCCGCTTGCCTACAACCGGGATTTGCAAGAAGACAAGGAGCCGCTGTTCGATTCGTTCGATACGGTGGATGCGTCGCTGGAATTGGCCGCGCCGCTGGTTGCGGGGGCGGTGTTGCAACGCGAGGCCATCGCGTCGCGGTTGGACGAAGGATACCTCGACGCGACCACGCTGATGGAATACCTGATCCAACGCGGCATTCCGCAACGAACAGCGCACGGGATTGTCGGCCGGCTGGTTCGGGCGGGAATGGAACGCGGAGTGCCTTTAGCGAAATTATCACTTGATGTCGTGCAGGAAATCGAGCCGACACTGGACGCTTCGATATTTGACATACTTGGTGCAAAAAATGCGGTTGCCGCGATGCAGAGTTACGGTTCGACCGCACCGGACAGAGTGCGGGAACAGATGGATGGTTGGAAATCAAAGCTGAATGCAAGAGATGAGAGATGAGGGAACAGGGGGTAAGGGCTTGCGAAAAAACAAGTTGTTCAAAAACAGCAGCCGGAAACGTAAGTGACCGGTTCCCTGGCGGTGGATTTAACCCACCGCTTACGCTTTGGGTTGTTGGAGATTGATTGAATGAGAGAAAGTCACATGATCTGCCATATCAAATCAACGTTAAAATTTACGTTTCTCATGCTGGTTGCCGGAACGCTCGTGCTGAGTAACGGTTGTTTCGACGCATCGTCACAACGGGCGGAACGGGAACGTGGCACACCGGGCGGTTCCGGGACGTCAAGCCGCAGCAGTACCAGGAGTGACAGAGATGTTCTTGCGTCGCGCCGGCGAGTTGAAGAGGCCAATCGCCCTTCGGAAGGATTGAATCCAGGCAGGTCAACGATGCGTGGGGACAAGTCGGTAACGGAAACACCGGCGGATACGGCTTCGCCTGGGGTGTCCCGGTCTGATACTGCGGCAAGCCTTGAGCAAAGTCCGTCAACGGCAGAGCGGAAAACCTCATTGCCAAAAACGATCAACTGGGACATCCCGCAGGAAAAAGCGGCCATGGCCGAAGAAAAAATCGCTGCGGAAACGGTTGTCCGGGAAACGGTTGCGGAACAATCTTTCACGCCGGACAGTCACCCGGAGGGTCATGCCGCAACGATGGAACCAACACCGGAGCAGCCGGCGGAACAAAAGTCAGACGCTCAAGACACAACACAACACGATGACAATGCAAACCCCTTTGCGGCCATTGCCGAATCGTTGGAAATGATTGCGGAATCGCAGGACGAATCACAGAATGATGCGGACGATGAAAAAATTGTCGCGATGCCTGCGACGGATGACGCGATTGAGGAAGACGTATGGGAAAAGGCCCAGTCGCTTGACCACGATTTGCTGGAACGCATGGTGATCAAGAAAACGGATGACGCACACAACTGGCGATTGCGCCGCAACACGCCCAACGAACAGGAGGTGACGGACGGCACGGACAGTTCGGGAGACACGGATTGGAAAGCCGTCGAACCGGGTGCGGAACAGGAACCGGAACCGGCCGTCGCGCCGGCTGTTGAGCAGGATGATTCCGAAATCGCGCAAGCTGATGAGCAGGACGTTCCCGTCATGGAACCAACCCTGGAGCCAACCCCGGATTCGGCGGAAGAACCGGTCATTGACCCCAATCTCGTGCCGACGCTGCCGAACGTTCAGGCGGATGACAGTGACCCGTTCGGAATTAACGCTGCCGCAGCTTTTGAGCAATTCGGGCAAATGACCGATGACAGTCCGACAACCCCGGCTACAACACCTCAGACAGCAGTTCCGGCAACACCACCATCGGCACAGAATGAGGGTTTTGATTTCGGCGGATGGGATGATGCGGACGGCTTCGACACAGGCGGTGGGACGACGTCGCCATTTGATGGGATCGATCCCGATGAAACCATCTCATCGCCGCAACGGGATGTGACGCCTGCCCCGGTGACGCCGCCCGCCGCGAGGCCGTCGCAACCCCAACCCGCACCTGGTCCGGGTACGTTGCCCGATGCCGATGATCCCGGCACTATGGGGCCGCTGACACCGGTGGAAGAATATCTGATCAACGAAGCAAAAATGTCGCCGGTCAAGCTGATGGAATCGGTTGAGTTGCTGTACAAACTCAACAAACCGCACCTTGCACGGCGATTGCTGCGGCAATTCACGGACACGGAATTGCCGATGGAAGATTGCCGGCAGATCAGCAAACGCGTCAATCCGGCGATTCTGCTGCGGATCAGTATTGACGAGGAATACCAGCCGGAAGGCGGTCTGGTCGTGCGGAAAATTGTGGAAGGCTCGCAGAGTTATTTTGAATCGCGGAGTGTCATCGAAAACGCCATGCAACTCCTGCTCACCGGGACCGACCGCGAAAAAGATGATGCGACGCGAACCATTTTGAACGGCGGTGAAACGTCGATTGAGTACCTGTTGGAACGTCTTGCCCAATCCGGCGATCCGCAAGAGCTGTCCGAAACAATGACGTTGCTCAACGCCATGGGCGAAAGTGCGCGACGCGCGTTGCAGGAATCGTTGATCCCGACCACGCCGCTCGGAATGCGCGCGGCACGTTTGCTGACACAAATGGGACGGGCGTCCGACTCACGCTTCCTGTTGCCGTTGATGTTCGACTCCCGTTTGACCGACGCGGAACGCCGCGAAACGGCGGGCATGGTGCAAACGCTCTCGCGCAACGTGCCGAACCAGGAAAGTGCCGCCGCGACCATGTATTCGCTGGCGACGAATTACTTCCGCGAAAAAGTGTCCTTTATGACCGACGCGAACAATCATGTCCCGCTTTGGATGTTGCGGGAAGGCGCGGAATTACCGAAGTTCGTCACGATCCATGAAGCGGACGCGTCGCGCTATTTCGCCGAAAAATTCGCGCGATTCGCAACGTGTCTCGATCCGAGCAAACCGGCGTATCGCCAGCTTTGGATCGTTGCGTTTTTCGACCTCAAAGGGGCCGAAATGGGCAGCGACAACTCCATCACGCTCGACGAAAATCTGTTGCGGGCGATGCTCAACGGCTTGACGGTCGATGACATGGAGTCGGCGTTGCGCATGGCGATGCAGCAGGATCATCCGATTGCCGCGCGCGTGGCCGCCGAATTGATGGGCGAGATCGATGACGTTGAGACGGTCATTTACAAGCGAGGTTCGCAAAGTGCCCTGGTCAAAGCGGCCGGTTTCAGCGACCGGCGTGTGCGCTTTGCGGCCTTGCGGTCGATCATCAAACTCAATCCCGACCGTCCGTATCCCGGTTCAAGCACTGTGTCGCAATCGTTGGTGTATTTTACCAGGGCGACCGGCAAAAAACGGGCGGTGGTCGTGTGTCCCTGGCTCGGCGACGCAACGACGATTGCCAACCTGCTCACACCGCTGGGTTACACGCCGGAAACGGCCACGATGGGACGGCAGGCGATGCAACTGGCCATCGATTCGGCGGACACGGAACTGATGATGCTTGATGTGCGGACACCCAGCTCGAACGTCGAATTCCTCATTCAGGACATGCGGGCCGACAACCGGACGCATGACGTGCCGATTGCGGTTTTGGCCAACGGCTGGCGCGTGTCGCGGGCCGAACGTGCCGCTTATGCTGACAATCGCCTGGAGGATTCGCCGCAAGATGCGAAGAACCGCTTTGTCATCGGCGATGATGAATTTCTTGTGGAACGCGACATGATGACCAAAGCCGAACGCGCCGCATTCGGCAGCAAGATGGCCCACGCCTTTCCGCGTCCGTATGATGAAGCGTCGGCGAAGTTCGTCGTGGACAATCTGTTGCGCGAGTCGGGCGTCGAACACGTCCCGCCGCAACTCCGGCTGGCCGAAGCAAAGCTGTCGCTGGAATGGGTCACCGCGATGTACCAAAAGCCGAACCTGTATCGCTTCGAGAACATTGAACAAATCGCGTGGGACACGCTGTGGCTGCCCGAACTGACAGAGGCGACATTGCCGTTGGTCGAACTCATCCCGACGGCAAACGCACAACGATGGCTGACGCACATTGTCTCGACGACCGCGTTCCCCATCGAAACGCGTGACGCGGCATTGGCGGCCTTTGAGAAAAACGCCCGGTCTCACGGCGTCTTGATTCGCGGACGGCAGATTCTTGACCTGTACGACATGTATAACGCCAGCGGCGGTGAACCGGTTGCCTCGCAACAAACCCGCAGCAGTCTGTTGGACGTCGTCGAAAAGTACGCGAATTACATGCAAAACGTCAGCTTTCAGCAATAAGATTTTGGCGGCCGCGCCGTGACCGCCGTTTCTTTTTCACCACGAAGAAGTGCAGAGTGCAGAGTGGTAGGCCGGTTACGCCGTGATTGCCGATTGTTTATCACCACGAAGATCACGAAGAACCACGAAGGGTGATTCAGGTGGGTGACCGCTCTCCGAGCGGTCACGTCGGTGATAGTCGGCTTGAATCGGGAACAAAGTTGCCCTGTCGGGCAACGCAGCCGCTCGGAGATCGGCTGCCCACCTTGCCAAAATCTCATTTTCACCGCGAAGGCACACCCTTAGTTCGTCCGAGGTAGATTGCATAAGTTTTTTATTCTCCAACCGCTGGGTTTAAAACCCTCGCCTGCAATGAGAATTGAAAACAAGTGATGCCCGTCCAAAAAAGGAGAATTCGTCATGTGTAGTCAAGAAAATGATGCAATAAAACAAGGCGATTTGTTGCGAGACAAGGGTGACTTTGATGGAGCGATTGCTGCGTACACAGAGGCCATCAGTCTTGATTCGCAAAATGTTGAGGCCTATTGTGGGCGGGCTTATTCCTATGGTAGGAAAGGCAAGTTTGACAAAGCTATCATAGACTCCACGGAGGCCATTCGACTTAACCCGGAAAATGCCAAGGTGTACTACAATCGTGGATTAACATATGACAAAAAGGGTTACCACGACGAAGCGATTGCTGACTTCACCGAGGCCATTCGTCTCAACCCGGAGTTGTTGTTTCAGGTATTTCGAGAGCGAGCCCGTGTCTATGTGGAGAAAGGCGAGTTTGACAAAGCCATCATAGACTCCACGGAGGCCATTCGACTTAACCCGGAATTTGTCGAGGCCTATACTATGCGGGCTTCTTCCTATAGTAAGAAGGGTGAGTTGGACAGGGCTATCACTGACGACACCGAGGCCATTCGGATCGACCCAAAATATTCAGTAGCGTACTATAATCGTGGATTAACATATAGCAAAAAGGGCTGCCGCGACGAAGCGATTGCAGACTTCACCGAGGTCATTCGACTTGACCCGGAAGATGCCGAGGCGTACTACAGTCGTGGCGTCGTCTACGGCAAGAAAGGTGATCGCGATAAAGCGATAGCCGATTTTACCGAGGCCATCCGGCTCAACCCAAAGTGGTTTCTGGCATTTTATGCTCGAGGCTATTCCTATGTGGAGAAAGGCGAGCTTGACAAAGCCACCATAGACTTCACGGAGGCCATTCGACTTAACCCGGAATATGCCAACGCCTATGATGGGCGAGGTTGTTCCTACGATAGGAAAGGTGACCACGACAGGGCCATTGCCGATTTTACCGAGGCCATCCGGCTCAACCCAAAGTGGTTTCAGGCATTTTATGCTCGAGGCTATTCCTATGCGGAGAAAGGCGAGTTCGACAAGGCCATTGCCGACTACACTGAAGCGATCCAGCTTGACCCGAAACATGTTGGAGCTTACTACTATCGCGGCTGTGCCTACAGCAAGAAAGGCGACAAAGCAAAGGCCAAAGCCGATTTCGCCCAAGCCAAGAAATTGGGATATAAACTTCTTGTCATTTTATATGATGTCATGTCAACATTAATTCTATTGGGACTAATGATTGTCTTTGCAAATCTTGGCAAAAAAAGTAACGAATGGTTCTTCTTGATGCCCATAACTGGATTGATTTGGCTTTTTATCTGGCGGCGTGGTTGTCGAAGACATTTGTACGACATGAAAAACACTGAGCATCCTTGTCCACCGGGTATTCCACCCCTAGAAAACACGGAATTAAATGTCGAAACCGATCAAAATTGATGCCAGTTTGCTTCCAGCAGTCAAAACAGCCTCATGTCTCAAGCCTCCATTATTATCGACCGCGACTCGCTGAAGTTTACCGCGTTCCACTGGGTCAAATACCGACCGATGGTCATTGATACAGCTTCTGACGGCAGTATCACGGTACGGCGGGAGGATCGCGTCATTGTCGAGCCGCTGCACGGGCACACGTTTCGCGCGAAACTGGAAATCACCGGTACGCTGGACGAATTTGGTTGCGTGGTCGATTTTGTTCTCGCCGAGCGGATTCTGGTGAAAATTTTGCAGCAATTTGAGCAAAAAATTCTTATTCCCGCAGATGACCCGGATTTGACTCTCCGGCAAGATTCTTCCCAAGTGACAATATGGGTAAATGACTGCGAATGGGTGTTTCCGAAAAAAAACACAAAGTTGTTGCCGACTAAAAATGCGTCAACCGAAGCGATTGCGTCGATTATTCTGGCTAAATTCGCCGCCGTGATACAGAAAAACAACATTTTGCCTGAACCATTTTCCGATGAACAATGTGTGTTGACACTCGAAGAGGACAGTGGTATGTACGCACGAGTTGCGTTTCGAGTCTCCTGAATCGTGGTGACTTCACAGTCTCTTTCATTTCACCATGAAGCATGAAGGATAGAGGATATCAGGCATCAGGGAATTTCTGAAGCCTGAAGCCTTTCGACGCAAGATCATGGCTCAAAACAACCTACGCAAGGCAGCGGTTTTCCTTATCAGCATCCCCAAGGATCAGGCGGCGGAGCTGTTGAATCGTCTGGACAAGGCCCAGGTCGAGGCGGTCATGGTCGAAATCGCCAAATTGGGGGTCATTACGCCCGAAGAGCAGGAAAACGTCATCCGCGAATTTTCCAAGGCCAACCCAACCAAACTGATCGGCGGAGCGGGCGGATTTCGTGTGGCCCAGGAACTGGTCGAAGATGCTCTGGGGCAAAATGCGCAAAGTGTACTCGACCAGGTAAAAAATTCGCTGGAATCGATCCCGTTCGGCTTTTTGCAAAAAGTCGATAGTGAAAACCTGTTGACCTTTATCGTGGACGAGCATCCGCAAACGATCGCGCTGATCGTTGCCCATTTGGCACCGGGTCAGGGGGCTTACATCATCAACTCCCTGCGGCCGGAACGGCAGCTCGAAGTCATCCGCCGCATCGCGACCATGCAGCAAACCAGCCCGGAAATCATCAAGGAAGTCGAAAAAGGGCTCGAAAACCGGATGGCCAGCATTATGAGTCAGAAGCTCGAAAGCATGGGGGGGGTTGACAGCGTGGCCGATATTCTCAACGTCATCGACCGCCAGACCGGGCGGAATATTATGGAAAATCTCGGACAAGACGACCCCGAACTGGTCGAGGAAATCCGGCGTCTCATGTTCATCTTCGAGGATATTCTCAAACTGGCCGACCAGGACATCCAGGCGATTCTCAAAAACATCGAAACCTCACAATGGGCCTCGGCACTCAAAGGTGCCAGCGAGGAACTCAAGGAAAAAATCTTCCGCAACATGTCCAAGCGTGCGGCCAAGATGCTGCAAGAGGAAATGGACTTCCTCGGCCCGATGCGTGCTTCGGACGTCGAACGCATTCAGCAGGAAATCGTCGACGTCGTGCGCAAACTCGAAGACGCCGGCGAAATCACCGTCCACGCCAACAGCGGCGACGAACGGTTTATTCAGTAGAATCAAGTGGACCGGCAGGTCATACCGTCACCTGCCGATAGCCCAATCGTCTCTCTTTGCGAAACCGTTGCGGTATAAGACTATTCGCACAAAGTCCAACTTTTTTCCAAAGGATGGCTGTTTATTGCCGTTGTGGAGTATGGTATAATCAATGAAACACAATCCTCCCTGAAAGGCAATATCCCATGACCCGAACAAACTTCACGGTAATAGTCATCGTAACCCTGTCGGCGTTTTTGAACGTTTTGGCCGATGTTCACGCGGCGGAACCGAAGCGTATCCCGATGATCTATTCGACCGATCTGTATCATCCGCCGCAAGACCCGGACGACCATTATGACCTTGCCATTCTCGGCTGCCTGGACGAGTTGGAAGTCAAAGCATTGATCTTCGACGTTGCAACGCCCGGTCGCAAGCCGGAAGAGTTCGGGAAAACCGCCTTGGATCAAATGGCCAAAATCACGGGAAAAACGCCACCGCCCTGGAAAGTCGGATTGCCGAACCCGCTCCGTTCGCCGGACGATCAGGCATTCGACCAGCCGGAAGAATTTCAAGGAGGTGTTGCATTGATTCTTTCGACGCTGGAACAATCCGAAGAGCCGGTCGTGATGTTTCTTGTCGGAAGTTGCCGCGATTTTGTCGTTGCGTTCAATCGCAACCCCGGTCTTTTGCGGGAAAAAGTGAAAGCCGTTTATGTTAATGCCGGCAACGGCCCCAGGGGAAATCAGACGGAATGGAATGTCACGCTGGACCCGAACGCTTACGTCGGACTCATGGGAAGCGGTCTGCCGATTTACTGGTGCCCTTGTTTTACCGAAGTTTACCGGCTTCCTTCCCCTGATGACGTGACCGCCGGCAAAGCGTACAGCACGTTTTTCATCGTCCCCAATCAGGCCGAATTGCTTGCGGCCGCACACACGGCGGTGAAAAACTATTTCGCCTACGCATTGAACGGTTTGAAAGATGATCCGCTTGCTTTTTTGGACAAAGAACCGCAGCCGTTGCCGGAATCGGCAAGAAACATGTGGTGTACCGCTCCCTTCCTCCACGCAGCGGGAAGGGAGATTTATCCGGCCAATGACCGCCGCTGGATCGCTCGTCGCCCGGAAGATGCCAAAGGCGATGCGACGGTGGAAGCCGCTGTTGAAGTGTTCCGTTTTGAGCCGGTCCGCGTCACCTCCGTTTGGAAAGAAGAAAATGGAAAGCGGTTCCCGGAATTTCGCGAAGCCGCCGCCGGGACGCCAACGTCCATCCGGGTTTTTCGTTACACGCATCCCGATTTCAACGTCATCATGCCCTCGGTGTTGGCAGACCTTCTGGAATCGCTGTGAAGGTGCAGAGTGCAGAGTGCAGAGTGCAGAGTGCAGAATGCAGAGTGCAGAGTGCAGAATGCAGAATGCAGAATGCAGAGTGGCAGGGCGGTCACGCCGTGAGTGCCGCTACTTTTCAACCATACACAACTTTGGAGGATAACTCTTTTTTTTGTTCCCCATAATACAATCTTTATTCTGAAGGCAGATTTCCGATGAAAAAATATTTAAAGAATAAAATGGAGATAATTGTGTTTGTATTTATTATCTTTCTATTGGTATCTGTATTCATTCTCTGGGGATACTCTCGATATTTTATTAGGTATTCACATGAACTGACGTCTTTACACTACAATCTTTATCCAGATCACAATGAAGTCATATTTGATATGTCTCTAAGAAAAGACAAACCAGTGTTTCTTAGAGTTGTATTTGAAGACAAATCATCAAGAATGGATCGTGAAGGGCATGTATTGATTAATGAATACGACCCTTTTTCACAATTATTTTGGTATGATTTTGATAGATACTACTTCGTAAAACCAGAAGATGGTACTCCATTTAGCGTAGAATATGACAGACCTCAAAAGAGAGCTTTAATACGGTACGATGATATTGAGTTCGTAATTTCAGCTAATGGAAAAATTCTTGAGTGTAACGATGCTAGAATTCTCATTGATAAAAGTAAATTTACAGAAATACGTTTGCGAAATACTGAGTTGTCTATCTCTGTTCACAGTGACTGTTCAACAGTTGTTCTCATCCCGCAAAACGCAGAGCCAAACGACGAAACCGATGAAAACTGACGCTCATTTTCAGAGCCGCGCGGTTTGATGTGCGGCTCTTTTGGTTTCTTGTTTATCATTCCTTCGTGGTTCTTCGTGACCTTCGTGGTGAAAAAAAGAGAATTTCACGCAGAGATCGCAAAGAACGCAGAGAGACTAAGGGAAAGTTTTTTTGGGGAGTATTCGATGTTACTAAGGGAGTGGCGGCAAGCCACCCTTAGTAACCCTGCGTCACCTCTCCCTTCGGTATTCCCTGAGTAACTCTGCGCCCTCAGCGGTCTCTGCGAGAAATAAGAAATCTTCGTGGTTCTTCGTGACCTTCGTGGTGAAAAAGGGAGCGCAGAGAGCAGAACGCAGAACGCAGAGTGAGGGGGGAAGTGGCTAGTGGCTAGGAGCGGAATACTTTGCACTTTGCACTTTGCACTTTGCACTTTGCACTTTGCACTTTGCACTCTGCACTCTGCACTCTGCACTCTGCACTCTGCACTCTGCACTCTGCACTCTGCACTCTGCATTCTGCATTGAAAACCCTGTCAATCTTGTCGTACATTTTTTCTGGCGAAAGCCGGGTATTGATTTTCGCTGGGGATTGTGAGAAAATTTGTAACACGGTGGCAGAATGTTCGGTTGGGAGCGATGGTAATACGAGCTTCAAGCAATGGGGATTTCACCCCCACAATAAATACATCAGCAGATTACAGTATTAGATCAATAGGGGGACATATTATTTTTTCAGCGATTTTTGTTCAAAATCCGTGCTGAACTGCGACCGCGTCGTCCGCGATTCGTTGCGGGTGGTTCAAAAAAAGCGGCATCGCGTTGTCGTCATCCCGTCGTTGCGTTACAAGATGATATACGCCCTTTACCATACGCCGGTCATTTCGCAAATTGCATCGGCGATCATCGTGGCACTGTTCAAACGTTGACGTCGGGTCCCTCATGCAAGGTCATGGCAGCCGGGAACGCAATGCGGCAAAGTGACCGGAAAACGAACCGCAGTCTGAAATCACGAAAAAATCCGAAATTCGTCACGGCTCGACTTGGCCGTGTTTTTCATTATAATGATTGGTTGTTGTTGCATCACCCCTTGTCGTTCACCCCAACCACTTATATCGCATTATGCCGCCACGTCCCGTTTTACAGGCGATTATCCTCGCCGACCATGTTTACGAAGATATGCACTCCGGCAAAAAAGTCATCGCGGGGACATTCTGCGAAATGGCCGCCGTTTCGTTCCCGTCGAAGTACAACCGGGGGGCCTTCCTCTTTCTCAGCCTCACCGAATTTCAGGGCAAACTGCCGATCACGATTGAATACATTGATCTGGTGCGGAACGAGCCGTTGCTGGAGTTCGGCGACATCATCGCGTTCGCCAACAACCCGTTGGAAACCTGCGAACTGGTCGTTGAACTGCCGGAACTCCCGTTGCCGCGACCGGGTACTTACGCTTTCGAGGTTTACCTGTACGACGTGTTGCTTGGCTCATTTCGTTTTCTGGTCAGTGCCGGCCAGGAACCGGAATAATAAGGGGCGAGTGGCTGGTACAGAGTGCAAAGAGCAGAGTGACAGAGTGGTCACATAATGACCGCCGTTGGTTTTTTCCACTGTGGGTTCACCATTCTTTTGCCTGGAATCCTTGCGGCACGGGAACGATTTCCACGGCTTCACCAGATTGAACAATCACGTACATTCCATTGGCATGGGCAAACTTCATGGCGTCATCCTGGACAACCGCACCGGCAACCGCCCCGATGAAACGTCGTTTGTCCCCTCTTGCGTCGGCGCAACGCCGATATTCCTCCAGTCGCTCCATGTGCCG
Organism: Planctomycetaceae bacterium; assembly: GCA_009776995.1. Taxonomy (GTDB): domain Bacteria; phylum Planctomycetota; class Planctomycetia; order Pirellulales; family Thermoguttaceae; genus WRMR01. The sequence continues at coordinate 21,951 of WRMR01000016.1, forward strand.
ATGGACATCCGCCGTCTCCAGCGACGTTTTGACTTCAACGAGAATGGCAATATCGCCGTTTTCCAAAAACAAGTCGATTTCGCCGCGAATGCCGATTTTCTTGTACTCGTACTTGATATTCCTGCCGCATTGGAGAATTTCATAACCGAAGGCCTGAAATTTGTCCACGAT